>DATJXN010000043.1 GCA_035500095.1 Candidatus Binataceae bacterium | reverse complement strand
CCAGCGAGTGACCGAGAAGGGAGGGCTTCCAGTCTTCGCGTTCGCCCGAGATTTTCGCGACGCGCTCGCCGATGGCTTGAGCGTACTCGGCAAGACCGTTGGCGCCGGTCGTCCGTGTGGCCGGCAGCCATTCGAGCAGGCGCACACGCAGGCACTCTTTCAGGCCGTGGCGGATTGCGCTCGACGAGGGAGCCAGGTCCCAGATGTACGGGCGCTTGATCGGCGCCGCGACAATCAAAACGGTTTGCGTTGCGCTGTCTTCGCCATAGTCGCGCATGCGCCAAAATGGACCCGAGGCGATGACCCGGTGGGGGCACTCGTCCGGTCCGAAGCCAACGGTTTCAAGCGTACAGCCCTGCGCGCGGCATAGGATGTCAGCCGTCTCGAACTGAATTCGGCCCCCGCGGCATCACTCGGGGCGCTCCGGGCTGTCACGGAAGTTCTCTCTTCGGTCGACAGGCGCCAATGGAGCTTTGCATCACATTCGTAACCGGTATGAGAGGGCCGGCGCCCAAGGCCCCGGCTGTGAGCGATGAGCTTGCGGCGTATGGTGCGACCATCCGGGACAGAGGCGCCGGGAGCACGAAGGTGTGGGCAGGCCGATCACGCACGATGAGCTGAGAGCTCGCGTTCGTAGCTGGCCGCCTCTGCGACTCGCCCGGTTGCGCTGCGAGCGCGAATCCGTAGGTGTCGTGTCGCCCCACCGCTCCCGCATGTGATGGCACGGGAGGCGCGGATGAGGAGGGTGATTGGCATCGACATCCACCGGACCTTCGGCGAGGTGGTGGTTTGGGAGGAGGGCAGGCTTCGCCGCTTCGGCCGGGTCGACATGACCCGGACGGCGCTCGAAGGGTTGGGCGGAAAGCTGGATCCGACCGACGAAGTGGTCATCGAAGCGACCGGCAACGCGATGGCGGTGTCGCGGGTTCTCTCGCGGTTCGTGCGTCGGGTCGTGATCGCCAACCCGCTGCAGGTGAAGGCGATCGCGCACGCCCACGTGAAGACCGACAAGGTCGACGCCGGGACGCTGGCGAACCTGTTTGCGGCTGGGTTTTTGCCGGAGATCTGGACGCCTGACGCGGAGACCGAGCGCAAGCGCCGGTTGACCGCACGCCGCTATCAGGTCGTTCGCATTCGCACGCGGATCAAGAACGAAGTTCATTCGATCCTGCACGCCCATCTCGTTCCGAAGTGCCCTCATTCCGACCTGTTCAATCGGCCGGGGCGGGCGTGGCTCGAGCGGCAGGCGCTACCCAACGACGAGCGGGAGGCGATCGTCCGGCATCTGCGCGAACTCGACCGACTCGCCGAGGACCTTGCCGTTCTCGACCGCGGGATTGCCGAAGGCGCGCTCGACGACGGCGCCGTGAAACGGCTGCTGACGATCACCGGCGTCAATCTGACGGTGGCGACGGGCGTTCTGGCGGCGATCGGCGACATCCACCGGTTCGAGAGTCCGGGTAAGCTCGTGAGCTATTTCGGATTGAACCCTCGGGTTCGGCAGTCCGGGCTCGGCGCCGCTCATCACGGCCGCATCAGCAAGGTCGGGCGCAGCCACGCTCGGGCGATGCTGGTCGAGGCGGCCTGGGCCGTTGCCAAGGCGCCAGGACCGCTGCATGCCTTCTTCGTTCGCATCCGGGCCAGGCGAGGCCATCAGGTCGCCGCGGTGGCGGTGGCGCGCAAGCTGGCGGTGCTTTGCTGGCACGTGCTCGCCAAGGACCAAGACTACCTCTGGGCGCGGCCGGCCTTGGTCGCCAACAAGACCCGCGCCATGGAGCTGCAGGCCGGCAGGCCACAAAAGAAGGGCAATCGGCGGGGTCCAGCCTACGCCTATAACGTCAAGGCGCTGCGGGATCAGGAGAGCCAACTGGCTCAGCAGGCGGAACGCAACTACGCGCGCTTCGTTGATCGTTGGAAAACGCGCCCGCCGAAGGGCGAGGCGCGCGAGCGCCTCAATCCGGCAAGGAACGAATAGACCGCCTGGCGACGCTTGCAGCCGACGCGCCGCGCTTCGCCACGAGGTCGCTCGCGCACCCGAAGAATAGCACGACGGCGCAGAAAGCGCTTGTCGATCTCATCCGTCGGTCTAATCCTCCTTGATTTGCGTCAAGGACGGAGCAAAAACGCTGGAGGTCTGGAGTGGGCCTGGGGGCTCGCCCAATGCCTTCGACGCCCTCTGCTCGGACGAGCCTTCGGGGGAATTCAACGGGGCCGCTCTGCGATGCGTGGGCGACGCCGCGCTGGTTGCAAGGTTCGACGATTGGAACGCGCGCACGGTCGATCTGCCGCGCTGCGCCTTCTGTCGAAAATCGTTGCGCCAATCCTCGCCCTCGCCGGCGCGGCCGAGGTCGTCGCGACGGCGGTCACGTCCTTGTGCCGCGTGGCCAAGGTCACAGTTCGTGGTGTGGGCGTCAGCCGGTACGAATGGAGCGCGGTGGCGAATGCGCACGCTCGAAAAGTCGAGTAATCTTCTCGTGGTGGCCGTTGGAGACAACGCCGGATCTGCCGCGAAGGGGGCGCGATGGGCGAGGTTCGAGGAACCAAAGGCGCGGTTCGGCCGCTTTCCGCCGACCAACTGTACCGAGCCTGCGACCTTTCGCGCCTGGCCTTCGCTTCCACCGCTGAGCTCGAGCCGATCGACGGGATGATCGGGCAGGCGCGCGCGCTCGAGGCGGTGGAATTTGGCACGAAGATCGACAAGGCGGGGTTCAACCTCTTCGTCATCGGCGGGACGGGCGTTGGGATGCGTGACGCCATCAAGGCCATGCTGGCCGAGGAAGCGCGAACGCGCCCCGGTCCTTCCGATTGGGTGTATGTTAACAATTTCGCGAAGCCGGACCGGCCGATCGCGATGGAGCTCCCCTCGGGGCGCGCGGCCGGCCTCAAGGAGGCAATGCATAAGCTGATCGAGGACCTAAAGAGCGCCGCCCCGGCGGCGTTCCAGAGCGAGGACTACCAGACGCGGCGCGGCGCGATCGACGAAGCATTCCAGAAGAGGCAGTTCGAGGCCTTCACCGCGCTGAGGGAGAAGGCCGCCAAGAAATCGATCCTGCTTCTGCGCACGCCGGTCGGCTTCGCCATGGCGCCGGCGGCAAACGGCGAGGTCGTGCCGCCGGACCATTTCAACGCCTGGCCGGAAAACAAGCGCGCGGAGACCCAGGCCGAGATCGCGGTGCTGGAAAAGGATCTCGAGCGCATCGTTCGCCTGATCCCACAATGGGATAAGCAGCGGCGAGATGCGGTCCGGGCGCTCGACCGCGAAACCGCCAAGTACGCGGTCGACCATCTGATCGAGGAGGTAAGCACCGCCTTCGCCGACGTGCACCGCGTCCTTGAACATATCGAGGCGGTGCGCGCGGACCTGATCGAGAACGTGCCGATATTCGCCGCCGCGAGAGCCGAGGGTGGCGAGGGCGAGACTGCCGATCCGGCACGAGCCGCCGCGTTCGAGCGCTACGAGGTCAATCCGCTGATCGCCCAAAACGGCGCTCCCGGCGCGCCGCTCGTCGAGGAGCTTCATCCGACGCTCGGCAACCTCATCGGCCGCATCGACTACGTCTCGGCGCACGGCGTGCTGGTGACCAATTTCCTGCTGATCAAGGCGGGCGCCATCCACCGCGCGAGCGGCGGCTATTTGCTGCTCGATGCACGCGCCCTTTTGATGGAGCCCTTCAGCTGGACAGCGCTCAAGCGGACGCTCAAGCGCGGAGAGATCGCCATCGAGGACGTCGGCCGCTTCCTTGGCCTCACGAGCACCGTATCGCTCGAACCCGATCCCATCCCACTCAAAGTGAAGGTCGTGCTCACCGGCGACCGGCTGCTCTATTTCCTGCTGTTTGCCTACGACCCAGAACTTGCCGAGCATTTCAAGGTGCTGGTCGACTTTGAGGACGAGTTCGCGCGGACGCCGGAGACCGAGGCGGTTTTCGCCCGCCTTGCGGGCTCGATCGCAAAGCGCGACGGCTTGAGGGCGCTGGAGCGCGAGGCGACCGCGAGGGTAGTTGAGCATGCGGCGCGGCTGGCCGATCATTCCGGCAAGCTGTCGCTGAGCGTCACGAACTTGCGCGAAACGCTGATCGAGGCCGATTTCTGCGCGCGCGAGGCCGGGCGCGAGACGATCGCGCGCGCTGACGTCGAGCGCGCTCTTCAGGCCCGTGTCCGGCGCGCCTCGCGACTGCGCGACCGGACGAGGGAGACCATCATCGAACGCATCGCGCTCATCGACACCGACGGCGCGCGCGTCGGCCAGGTCAATGGGCTCAGCGTGATTGAGATCGGCGGCTTCGCTTTCGGCCGCCCGACCCGCATCACCTGCCAGACGCGGCTGGGCGCGGGAAAGGTCGTAGACATCGAACGTGAGGTCGAGCTTGGCGGCCCTATCCACTCCAAGGGCGTGCTGATCCTCAGCGGCTTTCTCGCGGGGCGATATGCTCTCGACGCGCCGATGTCGCTGTTCGCGAGCCTAGTGTTCGAACAGTCTTACGGCGGTGTCGAGGGTGACAGCGCATCATCGGCGGAGCTTTACGCGCTTATGTCAGCTCTGGCCGACACGCCGCTGCGCCAGGATCTCGCGGTGACCGGCTCCGTGAACCAGCACGGCGATGTGCAGGCGATTGGCGGCGTTAACGAGAAGATCGAAGGATTCTTCGACGTCTGCGCGGCGCGAGGCCTGAGCGGGTCGCAGGGCGTCCTGATCCCGAGCGCCAACGTGCAGCATCTGATGCTGCGCGAGGACGTCGTCCAAGCCTGCACGGAAGGGCGATTCGCGGTCTATCCAATCGGCCGCATCGACGAGGGCGTCGCGCTTCTGACGGGGCTCGAGGCGGGCGAGCGGCAGGCCGACGGCGCCTTTCCGGAGGCAAGCGTCAACCGTCGGGTCGAGGACCGGTTGCGGTTCTACGCCGAAATCCGCAGGAACTTCGGCAAGGAGGGCGGGCTGGAAGCGCGCGCGCTGGAGCGGTCATGACGGTGGGGTCGCTCGGCTTTCGTCGCCTCCTCCTCGGATTGCAGCGGGCCGCGCCAGCGAGCGCGACCGAGCTCGCGGTCGAACTCGCGAGCCTCTTCGACCTCGAGCTCATCGGGCTCTTCATCGATGACGTCGCCTTGCGCCATTGGGCCGCGATGCCCGCGGCGCGCGCCATCAGTGCGCTCGGTGCGGCCTGGAACTCGCTCGAATTTGCGAAAGGGCCGGGCGAAGCGGACTATGCGGCGGAAAGCGCCGAGCGCCGTTTCGCGGTGGCCTCGGAACGCCTTGAGCGTCGGCGGTTCGAGATCGTGCGCGGGGCGACCGCCCAGGCGTTAGCTGCGATCTCGCGCCCAGAGGACATTCTTGTGATCGTTCCTCCAGCTGCCGCAGCCGACCGCGCCGCGGAGCCCTTCGCGTCGCTTCTCGAGGCCGTTTTCGCTTCCCCCGCCGCGGTCATGCTCGTGCCCCGCCGGATCGCGCGCGTCGCTGGTTCCATTGTTGCGATCGCCGCCAACCCGGACGATCCGAGCATCGACGTCGCCGGCGCTATTGCGGCTGCGACGGGCGAAAGCCATGTCGTAGTCGATATGCGACGGGCAGGCGGTGAGGCTTTGCGCCTCGAAGTGAGGACAGGCGCGGGCAACCATTCGCATCGGCCGCCGCACGGGGGGGCAGTTGATTACCTCGCCGAAGCGGCGCCGCACGCATTGCGGGGATTGAGGGAACGGCTGACTGTCATCGACCGCGGCGTACTGCAGAACGAAATCGCGCTGGCGATCGCGCTCGGCCGCGGCGCGCCGGTGCTGAGCATCAATCCGCGCGGACACTGACAAGGTGTCAATCCGCCGCCCGCAGACTTCTGAGATAAGCTGAAATCTGTTCGATCTGCCGGTCGGTGAGTTCCAAGTTCGGCATGGCGCCGGGATGGCTCACGTCGCTATGCGTGGAGCGCAAGAACGCAAGCAGGGCCGCCGGATCGACGTGCCCGCCGTTGGCGATTTCGGCGAAACTTGAGTTCGGCCGCTCCCCAATAACATGACACGGTGAACAGACCTTCGCCGCAAGCTCTTGACCGGCCTAGTGTCGCTCGCGTCGCCGGCAAAAGCGCCCGTATAAATCCCGATCGACACCCGCGATTGCAAGAGAGGTCCGCAAGAGCCGGACACCGCGGACTGAAGAGTCAGTTTGATCTTCCATGGGACCTCCTTGCGCCGGCCGCGCGCTCCGCGTCACCAGAACCGCCTCCGCCCCTCGTGGACTTCCATTGAAACGGAAGTCGCGCGATACGACACGGCGATATCTGACCGTCGAACGGGCGTGAAGGGGGATATTCTCGTTTGCACGCCAGCAGTTCGCCCTGCAATCACCCGCACGTCGTTTGCTTCTATATTCGTCTCACGGTTAGCTACTGCGACTTCAAGGATTTGCGGATTTGCTCGTTTTAGCGTGGCATGGATGTTCCATAAGAGACAGTCAGTGGGCCAAGGTCGCGGTGGCATTTCGAAGAGATGGCTGAAATCATTGCAGGCGGGCGCCCAGGCCAGCGGGCAGCTGTCTCCACCATCTTGCGGCGGCAACCCTCTTCGGGATTGTGGCCGTTGTTGGCGATCAGACCGTTGATAAGCGCCTAGGTCGTGATCGGCATCGCGGCAGCGTTCTTCATCGTTGGCGGGCTGTTTCAACTGATTGCGTCGTGCGCCATTGTTCAACCAGGTTGGGGGTGGCAGACCGAGGATAGAATCATTGCGGTTATCCTCGCCATGCTTAGGGTGGCAGATCCCATGGGGAGGTGGATAGCGACCAACGCTTTGGCAGAGTGAGGTTGCGAACCACGCACTCTGGAGACGAGCATGCCAACCGCAGCCGACCAAGCTGAAGCGC
>DATJXN010000042.1 GCA_035500095.1 Candidatus Binataceae bacterium | reverse complement strand
CCTTTGCGCTTCGCTAGTGCTCGACGCGGCCTGCTCGCACAGAGGACTTCCACCTCTTAAGTCACGCGCCATGCTGGGCGCACAATAAAACGGGGATCGGAATTGCTTCCGATCCCCGACGGGATTTTTTCGTGCCAGGCGCGTCCCGACTCAGTTTGCGAACATCACCTTCAGCTCTTCCATGATCTTTTCTTCAGGATGAGCCTTCGCGATCGAGAGCTCCTTCACCAGCAGGCTACGCGCCGTGTCGAGCATCTTGCGCTCGCCGAACGACAACTCCTTGTCGCCCTTGAGTACCAGCAGGTCGCGCAGGACCTTGGCAATCTCGAGCGGAGATCCGGTTTTGATCTTTTCCGTGTACTCGCGGTAGCGGCGGTTCCAGGTCTGGGTGTCGGCCTCGACTTTGCGTGTGCGCAGAATCCGATAGATCTTGTCGACCACATCCTTGCCGATCACGCGCCGCAATCCGACCTGCGTCACGTTCTCGGTCGGGATCATGATGGTCATTTTCTCGGTGCCCAGGATCTTGAGCATGTAAAATCGACGCTCCGTCCCGGAGATGACACGGCTTTGGATGTCCTCGATGACCGCGACTCCATGTGCCGGATAGACAACTTTCTCACCCTTCTTGAAAGGCAGATTGGTCATTCTTCGCTTACCCGATGCTCCAGCCGTGGATTTCGGACCAGTTAGTGACCAAGGTTCACTGCTGTCCGATGCAGCGCTGGCCTAACATCATAATTATGGCACAAAGAGTAGGGTTTTGTAACCCCGGGCAAAAAGCCGTCCAAATACTGCGGAAATGCTGTTCTATTGACGATTTAGTGCAGGACGCCGCCAAGCCGGAGCTCCATCACGATCGCGTCTTCGCCGGGTCCATAGTAATTCGATCTCAAACGCCGTTCCTCGAAATTCAATTTGCGATACAGGCTTCTCGCAGCCACATTCGAGCGACGCACCTCGAGCGTCACCAGTCGAATTTTTTTCGCTTTTGCTTCGTTTATGACCTCCGCCATCAGCGCCATCCCGACGCCCCCGCGCCGCAGCTCCGGATGCACCGCAACGTTGAGGATGTGGCACTCGTCCGCGACGAGCCATCGGCAGAGAAATCCCGCCAGCTGCCTCTCCGCCTCGACCGACGCCGGCGCCGCGACCATGATGCGCGAGAACGGGAGCATCAGCTCGCGCTTGAACGAATCGAGGCTCCAGGGCTGCGCAAAGGCGAGCCGTTCGATCTCCAGTATCCGCGGCAGGTCGCGGACCGTGGCCTCTCTGACGCTCGCTGTCATCGGCCGCCTCGTCAAGCGGCTTTTTTGAAGACCACTATCTCGAGCACCTTGTCGCGCAGGCGCTGTTTGAATGCGGCGACCGGCTGATCGAACTCTATTCGCGTGAGGAAGTCGGAGGGGAACGACGCCGAGATATACGACAGCCGCCGCATCGCATCGCCCCGCACGCCGGCGCGCACCGCGAGCACGGTGCCGTGCAGCGTCACGGTGTAGTCGTAATCCGGCATCTCCTCGGGAAGCTTCCACAATTCCTTGAGCGACGACGCCGGTATCCGCCGCGGCATCTCGATACTCACCAGATAGGCGTTGGCGTGCTCGACGACCGTGTACACGGTTCCATAGCGGCGGTCGCGCTCGATCTTGTCGTCGTGCATTGGGTTGCGGTAGCCGTCGAAGGCGACGTGGCGATCGGCGCAAGTCGCGGGCTCGCGCATCGCGCCCCCACGCATCAGCGCGCCGAGCGACCTCAAGATGCTACGACGACCGCCGCGACGGCCCCCCCGGCGGCTCTCCGGTCCACCCGGCTCGACCATGCTCAGCGCTTGCTCGAAGCTGCCGCGGATTTCGCCGGGAAAGTGTTTTTCTTCGAGCGGCCCGGGTAAAGCGGTTTCGCCGCCGCCGGGAATCGTCGTCATCATGAGCGGTCCGACGAGTGGTTTCGTGAGCGGTTTGGACTCGGGGGCCGGAGCGGAGGCGGGACCGGCGTCGCCTGTCGCTTTTGTCGCCTCAGATCGGCTTTGTTCATCAGCGATATTATCCATCGGCACTGGCGTGAGCGAAGCTGGCAAAATCCGATGCTTACGCGGATGGCGTGCGGAGTTCAAATCGACGATACCCAGCGCCAGTTTTGGATGTCAACCGCAGATCCTCTCCAGATTTTGTTCAGAATCTTGCGCGGACCTTTCAGCTTGTATTGGAAGGATGGTTCTGCAACGATTACCACAACTCGGTACCCGCACGGCGCCTGAGCGCGTCGCGGTGCTTTGCCTCACGTCATATCGAAACCGATTTTACCGGTTTAGCCAGGGAGGAGTTTCGGATGAAGAACTTGATGATCGGAATGCTGGCGCTCAGCGGGCTGTTAGTCGCCGGATGCAGTTACCAGACCCAGATCGACCAGGCGACTTCGCAGGCGGAGTCGAGCGCGCAGCAGGCTTCGACCGCCTCGAGCAACGCGCAGAACTCGGCTAACACGGCTGCGCAATCGGCGAAGACCGCCCAGGAAGCAGCGGCCGGCGCTGAGGACTCGGTCAAACGCGCCAATGACGCCGTGGCCCGGCTCGAAGCGGCCTTCGCGTCTTCCGTCACGAAGTAGCAACCGGATTGTGAGCGCGGAGGAGGACTTCGGTCCTCCTCCGTTGTTTTGAGCGCCGATGCGCGCAGCGGGTGTTCCGAGCGCGCGGCGGTTCAGGGATGCGATGCGGGCGCTTGCTGCTGCGCGGTATCGTTAGCCGGCGCCGCAAGCGCGTTTCGAGCTTCGTCGCGAGAGAGGTCGTCGCCTTCTATCCGGCTCTCGAGGTCGCGGAAGTTGTGGACGGTAAGTCCCTGGGAGGCGGCGGCCTGTTCGATGGTCAGGTTGTGATTGCGCTGCATCGCCCGGTAGACGGCGACGTACTTTTCGATCTGTGCGGGGGCAACGCCCTTGTCGGCGCCTGAGCCCTCTGCGCCGTCATCGTCGTCGTCCTGAACGAGTTGACGGGCGAGGCGGAGGAAAGTGCGGCGCGCCGCAGAGCGTTGAGCGAACGAAGCGGTGGGCGCCTGGGCGAGTAATCTCTGCGGGGCCGCGGCGGCCGTGAACGGCAGCGCGAGCGCCGCGGACAAGCTAAAGAGCGCCGCCAGAGGTGCGGCGGCGGCGTATCCGGATCGCTGGCTGGACTGGGTCGTGTTCACGGAAGCTATCCTTGCACGCCGGGCGGCAAGGCTCAAAGCACGATAACTCTGGCAATGCGCGCCGGCATGATTAAAATCGAACGGGCCGTGCCGACGAAGCCTCGCGGCGGCGGCGGCGCGCGCACGGGCCTTTAGAGTTTTAGAATTTTCTTTTTACGGAGATTTGATTCGATGGCATCGAAAACCATCCACCTGCATGAGAAGTCCCGCGCCGGGATCGTCAAGGGCGCCTCGCTGGTCGCCGAGGCGGCGCGCGTGACGCTCGGCCCCAAGGGCCGCCACGTGATGATCCAGAAAAGCTTCGGCGCGCCGATCGTCACCAAGGACGGCGTCACCGTGGTCAAGGAGATCGACCTCGAAGACAAGTTCGAGAACATGGGCGCCAAGCTGATTCGCGAGGTTGCGCAGAAGACCTCCGACGTCGCCGGCGACGGCACCACCACCGCGACCGTGCTCGCCCGCGCGGTGCTGCGCGAGGGGATGCTGATGCTTGCGGCGGGAATGGCGCCGATGGAGCTGAAGCGCGGGATGGAAGCCGCGGTGCGCAAGGCCGCCGAAGCGGTCAAGGAGATGGCGCGGCCAGTCAAGGATCGCGAGCGGATGGTGCAAGTCGCGACGATCGCGTCCAACGGCGACAAGACGATCGGCAAAATCATCGCCGACGCGATGGACAAGGTCGGGATGGAAGGCGTGATCACGGTCGAGGAGGCGCAAGGGCTGGAGACCGCGCTCGAGGTGGTCGAGGGGATGCGTTTCGATCGCGGCTACATCTCGCCCTACTTCGTGACCAATCCCGAGCGGATGACGGTCGAGCTCGACGAGCCGCTGATCCTCTTCCACGAAAAGAAAATCACCGGCCTGCGCGACCTGCTGCCGATCCTCGAGAAGGTCGTGCAGGCGGGCCGGCCGCTGCTGATCGTCTCCGAGGACGTCGAGTCCGAGGCGCTGGCCACGCTGGTGGTGAACAAGCTGCGCGGGACGATTAAGGTGGCGGCGGTCAAGGCGCCAGGCTTCGGCGATCGGCGCAAGGAGATGCTGACCGACATGGCGATCCTGACCGGCGGTCAGGTGATCGCGGAAGAGATGGGGCTCAAGCTGGAGAGCCTGCAGCTCAACGTGCTCGGCAAATGCCGCCGCGCGTTCATCGACAAGGACAACACCACGCTGGTCGGCGGTGCGGGCAAGAAGCCGGAAATCCAGGCGCGCATGAACCAGATCCGCACGCAGATCGCGGAGACCACCTCCGACTACGATCGCGAGAAGCTCGAGGAGCGGTTGGCCAAGCTGGTCGGCGGAGTCGGCGTGATCAAGGTCGGCGCGGCCACCGAGGTCGAACTCAAGGAGCGCAAGGCGCGCGTCGATGACGCGGTGCATGCGCTGCGCGCGGCGGTCGAGGAAGGGGTGGTCCCGGGCGGCGGCGTGGCGCTCGCGCGCGCTGTCAAGGCGGTCCAGGGGCTGAAGCTTTCGGGCGAGCGCAAGGCCGGCGCCGAAATCGTCGCGCGCGCGATGAGCGAGCCGCTGCGCCAGATCGCGCGCAATGCCGGCGAGGAGCCGGCCGTCGTTTACAATCGCGTGATCGAGGGCAAGGGCGATTACGGCTTCAATGCCGCGACCAGCGAATTCGAAGACCTCTTCAAGGCGGGCGTGATCGACCCGGCCAAGGTGGTCCGCTCGGCGCTCGAGAACGCGGTTAGCGCGGCCGCTATGATGCTCACGACGGAAGCGGCGATCGCCGAGACGCCGAAGAAGGCAGCGCCCGCGCCGGCGATGCCACCGGGCGCAATGGGCGGAATGGGCGGAATGCCGGGCATGGGCGGTATGGGTGGAATGGGCGGGATGCCCGGGATGGGAGGCATGGGCGGAATGGGCGGCGGGATGGGCGGCTCCGAATACACGGGCCTCGAAGACGAATATTAATATCACCTATGGATAGCTGGCTTGCGCAAGCGGCGTTCTACGGTCGAAATGTACAAGCAGGGCTTGAGTTGACGAGAGTCGAGATATAAGCGCGGCTGATTGCGGCCCGTAACGACTTGTGCAAGATTTATTGTGTTCTGTGACCAGCCCGGCATGGCAGTTTCGTTGGGATTATTTCTAACTGGTCAGATGGTCATCGCCTACTTGTAAGGGAGGAAGGAATCAGGATGGAAGTTCTAAAACCGTCGAAATTGATCGGGTTTGCCGGGGCTGCATTGGCTCTGTCGCTGCTCGCCGGATGCGCTGGCCAGGACGCCGCGCAAAAGGCTCAGGCAGCCGCCACGCAGGCGGCCTCTTCGGCGCAGAGCGCTGAGGCCGCCGCGAACTCGGCGCAGCAGTCGGCCGCCGCTGCCCAGGCTGCCGCGACGCGCACCGAGCAGGCCGCCGCCGACGCCAAGGCGGCTGCAGATCGCGCTGAGGCGATCTCGATGAAGACCGAAGGCGGTCATCACGTGATTCATCATCACGTCGTGCACCACGTTCATCATCACGTGATGCACAAGGCCCCTTCTGCTGCAGCGCCCGCTCCGTCGGACAGCGGAGCCGCCGCTCCGGCGCCTGCGGCTCCTGCGCCGTCGACTCCGTAGTTTCCGAAAGCCTGCAAAGGAAAAGGGCGGCTCAAGACCGCCCTTTTCCTTGCTTGTGGGCCATAACGGCCGCACTTGGCGAAGCCCGGTAAGCCGCGCGAGAACTCTTGCGGCCCTTCTCCGGCGCAATTCAATCGCGGAGCATCTGTAAGCGAGCGCGCCGGTATGCGCCGGCGCCCGCGCCCGACTACGCCTGCTCGCCGAAGGTGACGATCACCTTCAGCGACTCCGGCTTCTGCGCCATCGCGTAGGCCTCGGTCACGCGCTTTAGCGGGAAGCGATGGGTCACCAGGTCGCCGGCGCTCAGAATCGAGCGCTCGACCAGCGCCATCGCCTCGCGTGTATCGTCGGGACCGCAGGAATAGCTCGGCACGAGCCGCGTCTCGTTGAAATAGAGATCGTGGGGACTCAGCGTGATCTCGTCTTCGGGCGGGGTCGCGGTGAACTGCACCACGGTCGCGCCCTTGCCGGCGGCGGCGACGCCCTGCGCGATCGCCTTCGAACTGCCGGGGCCGACGATCACCACGTCGGCCATCGCGCCGCCGGTCGCCTCGCGCACCTGCTCGACGAGGTTATCGCCGGATACGACGAGGCCCGCGTCCGCGCCCAGCGCTTCGGCGCGGCGCGCGCGGGTCTCGAACAGATCGGCGCCGATTATTTTGCCGGCGCCGAGATGGCGCGCCAGCACCACGTGCATCATGCCCATGATTCCAAGGCCGATCACGAGGATGCTTTCGCCGCGCTTGAGTCCGGAGCGGCGGAGCGACTTGACGACGCATGCGGCGGGCTCGACCAGCACGCCGTCGGCGTCGGAAAGCGCGTCGGGCAGGCGCAGCGTGTCGCGTTGGTTCTGCGCGCCGACCACGAAGAACTCGGCCATCCCGCCCGGCACGATTTTGGTCGCGCGCCAGGTCGCGCATTGCACGTACTCGCCGCGCCGGCAGGACGCGCACTCGAAGCAGGGCGCGTGATGATGGACAAAGACGCGATCGCCGCGGCGAAAGCCGCGCACCGAGGCACCGACTTCCTCGACCACGCCGACCGGCTCGTGGCCGAGCACGAGCGGGGCCTTGCGCCGGATGTACCAGGGCATGATGTCGCCGGAGCAGATGCCGCAGGCGCGGGCGCGGACGAGGATTTCGTCCGGGCCGGGCGCGGGGCGCGGGTCGTGCTCGACGCGGATATCGCCGAAGTCGTAGAGCCGGGCAACTTGCATGTCAGTGGAGAACTTTGTGGCGCGGATGATCCGTTGTCAAACGGTGCGCTGAGGCCTAATGCACCCGTGCAATCGCGCGATGCGGAAGAATCAGCACGAGAAAGCGCCGAAGTGACACATCCGGCGCTTCCTCGCTCGACCCTCTCCTCTATCCTCCCCAAGACTGGGGAGGAGGTTAGGAGGCCCAGAACCCTTGTCCTTGGGGGAGGAGTTTTAGAATTTCCCGGCGGCGGGTGACCGGCGGGGCGGGCGCGTGTTAACCTTTCATCCATGCCGAGGCCAGTATGTCCTCCGATCGCGGCCGACGTGATCGCCGAAATCGGAAACCAGATCGTCCTTATCGAGCGGCGCAATTTTCCCTTCGGATGGGCGATTCCGGGCGGCTTCGTCGATGTCGGCGAGGCGGTCGAGGACGCGGCCGTGCGCGAGTTGCGCGAGGAGACGACGCTCGAAGTCGAGCTGCGCGCCTTGCTGGGAGTCTATTCACGCCCCGGTCGCGACCCGCGCGGCCATACGGTCACGGTAGTTTATGTCGGCCGCGCCCAGGGCGAGCCGCGAGCGGCCGACGACGCCAAGGCGATCGGACTCTTCGCGGCCGACGCTCCGCCCGCGCCGCTCGCCTTCGATCACGCAGAAATTCTCGCCGACTACCTCCGCTTTATCCGCACGGGCGAGCTGCCCGCGCCATGGCGCACCGCGGCTGGCCGCGCGAAAACCTGACCACCCAAGGAATTAGTTTGCGCAAGATCTCGTTGCGCAGGATTTCGTTGCGACCGAATTCCTAGCGCATGATTTCGCGCGCCAGGCGTTCGATCCGATCGAACGCCTCGACGAGCTTCTCGCGGGAGGTCGCGTACGAGAGCCGCACGTGGTTGGGCGCGTCGAAATCGTTGCCGCCGACGATCGCGACCTGCGCGTCGTCGAGGATGATCGAGGCGAGGCGGTCGCCGTGGCCGATCGGCGCGCCCTTGTATTCGCGCCTGAGCATCGCCGAGACGTTGGGAAACGCGTAGAAGGCGCCGTCGGGCACGTTGGGGAGGCTGAAGCCGGGAAGCCGGCGCACGCGCTCGACCACGAGATCGCGGCGCGCGCGGAACTCGGCCGCCATCGTTGCGACCTCGTCCTGCGGCCCGGTCAGCGCCTCGACCGCGGCGGCCTGCGCGATCGAATTGGGATTGCCGCTGTTCTGGCTCTGCAGGCGCGTCGCCGCGGCGATCGCCTCGCGCGGCCCGGCGGCGAAGCCGATGCGCCATCCGGTCATCGCGTAGGCCTTCGAGAGAGTGTTGAACACGATGCCGCGCTGCTTGAGGCGCGGCTCGATCGCGAAGATGTGCGGGACGCCGCTGACGTACGCGATATGCTCGTAGGCGTCGTCCGACATCACCCATACGTCGGGAAATTCCATCAGCACGCGCGCGAGCGAGGCGAGCTGCGCCGCTTTGTACACCGCTCCGGTCGGATTGGAGGGCGAGTTGAGCATGATGCCGCGGGTGCGCGGGGTGATGGCGCTGCGCAACCGCTCGGGATCGAGCAGGAAGCCGTCGCTCTCCGGACAGGCGACGAGCTTGGGCTCGGCGCCGCTTAGCTGGATCATCGCGACGAAGCTGACCCACGCCGGGGTCGGCACGATGACCTCGTCGCCCTCGTCGAACAGGCTCGCGATCAGATTGTACTCGGCGGGCTTGCTGCCGGCCGAGGCCATGATTTCGGCGGGCTCGTACTCCAGATTGTTGTCGCGCTTGAGCTTTACGCGGATCGCTTCCTTGAGCTCGCGCGTGCCGGCGACGGGCGTGTACTTGGTGAGCCCCCTGACGAGCGCGCGGCGCGCGGCCTCCTTGATGCGTTCGGGGGTATCGAAATCGGGCTCGCCGGCGGCAAGCGGGATGACATCAATGCCGGCGGCCCTGAGTTCGGTCGCGCGGGCGTCGGCGGCCAAGGTGGCCGACGACTTGATCGCGGCTACTCTGCGGTTGAGCTTGAGCATCTGGGGATCCTGATCCGGGATTGCGGCAATTTCTTCGACGAGATTTCCCGGCGCGTCCGCCGTGGCGGCGCGCGGGAGAGCCAAGCCTAGCAGACCGCCTGCGTTCAGTCGATTTTGAGCTTCGCGCGCAGCCGGTTCATCACCAGCTCGGGCACGAGCTCGGGGAGCCGCTTGCCATAGCTTGCGACTTCCTTGATGAGGCGCGAGGCCGAAAAGAAGAGCTTGGGGTTGGCGAAGAGGAAGACGGTTTCGACCTGCGGCCACATCTGGTTGTTCATGTGCGCCATCTGCAGCTCGTAGTCGAAGTCGGTCACGGCGCGGAGGCTGCGAATGATGATGCGGGCGCCGATGCGCTGGGCGTAATCGACGGAGAGGCCGCTGAACTTGTCCACGCGCGCGCGCGGTTCGAGGTCGCGGATGGTCTCGCGGATCATCTCGACGCGCTCGTCGGGCGTGAACAGCGCGGGGTCCTTGTGCGGATTGTAGGCCACCGCGACGATTACTTCATCGAAGATCGCGACGCTGCGACGGATGACGTCGATGTGCCCGTTGTGAATCGGGTCAAACGTCCCCGGGTAGATCGCGCTCCTGGGCGCCGATTCCTTGCCTTTGTTCACCATGCCGTGCCGCTGTCCGACCTAGCGCGCCGCTGGCGCGCGGTAAAGGACGATCCGGTGATCGCCCAGGGTTGCACTGTTGATCGCTTCGAGCCCCGCCGCAGAAATCTGCGGCGCGCGGACGGCTCGCCGCACGACCACGTAAGCGCCCTCGCCCAGCAATCCGCCCGCGACAATCGCGTCCAGCACGGCGGCGCTCGTGTCTTTGCGATAGGGCGCGTCGACGAACACCAGGTCGAAGCGCGCGCCGCGCGCCGTGAGCGCCGCAATCGCGCGCTCGACGCTCGCGGCGACGACCTCGGCGCGCGCCTCGAGGCCCAGCACGCGGAGGTTGCCGCGAATCGCGGCCGCCGCGGCGCGCGAGGAATCGACGAAGACCGCGCGCGCCGCGCCGCGCGAGAGCGCCTCGAGCCCGAGCGAGCCGCTGCCTGCGAAAAGATCGAGCACGCGCGCGCCCGCAAGCTCGGTGCGCGCCGCGAGGCGCGAGAAGATCGACGCTCGCACGCGGGCCGTGGCGGGACGCGTCTCAAGGCCACGCGGCGCGCGAAGCCGCCGTCCATGCGCCTCGCCCGCGATAACTCTCATCGCACTCGCGCCCCGCAAATGCCGGCGCGGGCCCCGGTTATAGCGATCCCGACGATCGCGATTCCTGTGATGAAGCGGTGTCGCAACTATATAAATATCGGCGTCCCCGGCCGACGGGCGGACCATAGCCCAGTCGCCGGATTGCCGCAAGTTTGCGGGTAGCAGGGAGGAAAGCCCTGACGGATAGGGCTGCGGTCGATCTTCAGGCGGCGGCGCGGGCGATTTTCTTAGCTTCCCGCTCGTAGACGAGCACGAACAGCCGGACCCGGTTTTCGAGCTCCACGAACGTCTTTCTTAGAGAATTGGCCTGTTCCTTGGGGCTGCCGTTCAGCTTGGGATCGGATATGTGCCAGTGAATCACCTCGGGATGGCCCGGCCAGGCTTGCGGCAATCCTTCGGGCACCTGCTCTCCGACGCTTATAACGAAATCCATCGGCGCGTCCGGTGCGAGGAACTTACGGCAGCTCTTCGAGTAGAGCGCCGGATGCCATAACCGCTGTGCCCTGAGAAATTCCGCCCCAAGCGGATGGATCCCCGCGCGGCGGCTTACGGCGGCGCTGAAGGCCCGAAACCTCTCGCCGCCCCATCGACGGAGCAACGCCTCAGCCAGCGTGCTGTTGACCGAATTGTCGGCGCACAGGAAGAGGACGTTATAGTGAGTCGCATGTATGCGCTTCGCGGCACGATTTGCCGGTGCGGAATTCGACGGGATAAAAGACCCCGGGCGTCGATGGAGCAGCGCCGGTTCGGCGAGGTCTGGTTCAAGGGCAGCGAGCATCAACTTTCTCCGGGGTCGTCATACCTTTCGTCTGCCCTGTGCAATGGCGTCCAGCCTGCCAGTTAGAGGTAGATGTCCTTCACAGTTTCCAAGTAGCAATGAGCGTGCCTCGTAGCCGGCTCGATGACTGCTGACTGTCTCGAAGTTTGCAGACCGCCGTGCGTGGCCATGTGTATCCGGTGGACACAACCTCTGGCCCAACCGCGTGCGACGATTTCGAACACATCGACAAGCCCCGGCTCGGCGCTCTGGCGCGGGGCAGCGATTTGAGTTACCTATTTTAGGATTTCTGGATTGGCCATTAGTTCTCTGAACCGGACAATTCTCCGATTGAAGGTCAGCTTATCGTGCAGTCGGCCGCGACCAGCTCTGAAGTACGTTTTTCTCCCGCAGCCCTCGAGGAATACCGCGCGCTGCTCGGGCGTTATCCGACCCGCCAGGCCGCGTTGCTGCCGACGCTATGGATCGCCCAGCGCGAGTTCGGCTGGATTTCGCCCGCGGTCGAGCAATACGTCGCCGGGTTGATGGAGCTGCCGCCCGCGCATGTCCATGCGGTGGTCAGCTTCTACTCGATGTTCTATCGCGCGCCGGTCGGGCGCTGGCATCTGGAGGTCTGCGGCAATCTGTCGTGCCGGCTGCGCGGGGCCGACCGCGTCGCCGATGCGATCGGACGCAAGCTCGGCATCGCGCCCGGCCAGACAACCGCGGACGGCAAATTCACCCTGGGCCTCGTCGAATGCCTGGCCTCGTGCGCAACCGCGCCGGTGCTCCAGCTCAACCACGAGCGCTACCACGAAAATCTGACCGAGGAATCCGCCGCGCGACTTATCGACGAGCTTGCCCGCCGTGCTGATTGACCTGCTGATAGAAGCGATCAAGGCGATCGTGGTCGTGGTGATGGTGCTCAACCTGGCGGGCGTGCTGCTATGGTTCGAGCGCAAGGGCAGCGCGCTAATCCAGGACCGGATCGGCGCGAATCGCGCCGCGATCACCGGGTTCGGCAAGCGGATGGGCCTGCCCAACCTGGGGCTGGTCAACACGCTGATCGCCGATCCGCTGAAGCTTTTCACCAAGGAAGACTTCGTCCCCGACGGCGCCGACAAGTTCCTGCACGCGCTCGCGCCGTTTCTCGCGCTGTTCCCGGTGATCATCACCTTTGCGGTGGTGCCGTTCGGCGACGTGGTGCAGATCGGTTCGCGCACGATCACGCTGCAGGCGGCCAATATCAACGCCGCGGCGCTCTATGTGCTCGCGACGATCGGTATCGGCGTTTATGGAGTGGCGCTCGGGGGATGGTCGTCGAACAATCGCTGGGCGCTGCTCGGCGGGATTCGCGCGAGCGCGCAGATGATTTCGTACGAAATCGGGCTCGGCCTCGCGATCATCGCGGTCGTGATGACATACGGCACGCTCGATTTGCAGGAGATGTGCCGGGCGCAGGGCGGAGTATGGTTCGGTTTTCTGCCGCGCTGGGGAATCTGCCTGCAGCCGGTCGCCTTCCTGATGCTGCTCGTGGCCGGCATGGCCGAGTCCAAGCGCGTGCCGTTTGATCTACCCGAGGGCGAATCCGAGCTCGTCGCGGGTTACTTCACCGAATATTCGGGCGGCAAGCAGGCGGTCTTCATGATGACCGACTTTGCCGAGATCGTGCTGGTCGCGGTGCTGATCACGGTGTTCTTCTTCGGCGGATGGCAGGTGCCGTGGCTCTATCGCGACGGCTTCCACTTCCCCGGCGGCGCCCATCTGGCGCTCCCGCAGCTGCTGGTCGCGATTCTCGGCCTCGTGTCGTTCATGATCAAAACGGTCCTGTTCTGCTGGCTGCAGATCCTGATCCGCTGGACGCTGCCGCGCTTTCGCTACGACCAGCTGATGCGCCTGGGATGGAAGGGGCTGGTGCCGCTCGGACTGGCCAATATCGTGGTCACGGCGATCGTCGTGGTGCTGACCTCGGGAGCGCGATGAGATGACGCCCGGCGTATTCATGTTTCTCGCCACGCTCGCGGTGATCTCGGCGCTCGGCACGGTGGCGCAGCGCAACCCCGTCCACTGCCTGCTCTCGCTGGTGGCGACGCTGCTCACGCTCGCGGTGATTTTCATCGGCCTCGACGCCGTGACGGTCGGTTTCCTGCAGGCGATCGTGTACGCCGGCGCGATCATGGTCCTGTTCCTGTTCGTGATCTGGCTGCTCAACCTGCAGACCGAATTGCGCAGCGCGCCCGGCTATCTCGCGGTCAAGGCGATCTCGGGGCTGCTCTGCGCCGCGTTGGTCGCCGAGCTGTTCCTGCTGCTTAGACACGCGCCCACCGCGGGCGGCGCGCAGGCGGCCGCCCCGCCCGGCTACGGATCGCTCGACATGCTCGCGACCACACTTTTTGCCGACTACCTGGTGGCCTTCGAGATCACCTCGGTCCTGCTGCTCGCCGCCATCGTCGGCGCGGTCGCGCTCGCCCGCCGCGAGCCGTCGCGGCGGGGCGTTTCCGCGCAGGCGATGGCGGCGGGCGCCGCCGCGGCGAGCTCGGAGAGGGGCGCCTGACGATGGTACCGATGAGCTACTTCGTGGGACTGAGCGCCCTCTTGTTCGCGATCGGCGCGGCCGGCGTGCTCCTGCGGCGCAACGTCATCGTGATCTTCATGTCGATCGAGATCATGCTCAATGCGGTCAACCTGGCGTTCGTCGCGCTGGGGCGCCGGCTCGGCTCGATGGACGGGCAGGTGATCGTTTTCTTCGTGATGACGGTGGCGGCCGCCGAGGCCGCGGTCGGTCTTGCGATTATCATTTCGATCTTCCGCAACCGCGAGACCGTCAACGCAGACGAACTCAACCTGATGCGCTGGTGAGCGAAACGGCGGCGAACCCCTGACGGCCCCAATCATGACGGCTCAATTTCCTGCACTCGCGCTGATCCTGCTTTTGCCGGCAGCCGGCTTCCTGTTCAACGTGTTCTGGGGCCGGCGCGCCGGACGCGGTGCGGTCAACCTCGTCGGCCCGGGGGTGATCTTTCTCGCCTTCCTTATTGCGCTGTGGGGCTTTGCGCGCCTTGCGTCGATGCCCGCCGGTGCGGCGCTCGAAACGACACTATGGCCGTGGATTGTCGCGGGGCAGTTCCATACCGCGATCGCGCTCCGCCTCGACGCGCTCTCGGCCGTGATGACGCTGATCGTGACCGGCGTCGGCGCGGTAATCCATCTCTACTCCGTCGGCTACATGGCGCATGACGAAGACTACGCGCGCTACTTCGCCTACCTGAATTTGTTCGCGCTCTCGATGCTCGTGCTGGTGCTGGCCGACAACCTGCTGCTGATGTTCGTCGGATGGGAAGGGGTGGGCCTCTGCTCCTACCTCCTTATCGCGTTCTGGTACGACAACGCCCAGTTCGCCTACAACGGGCGCAAGGCTTTCGTGGTCAACCGCGTGGGCGACGCGGGCTTCATCCTGGGCATCCTCGCGATCCTCTCGGCGCTCGCCGCGCACGGCGTGTGGACGCTGAACTTCGCCGAGCTCGACGCGCATCGCGCGCTGCTCACGCCGGTGGCGACGACGGCTGGTCTGTTGCTGCTGCTCGGCGCGACCGGCAAGTCGGCGCAGATTCCACTCTATGTGTGGCTGCCGGATGCGATGGTCGGCCCTACGCCGGTAAGCGCGCTCATCCACGCGGCGACGATGGTGACCGCGGGCGTTTACATGATGGCGCGGCTCAATTTCCTTTACACGCTAGCGCCCGAGGCGATGTACGTCGTCGCGGTCGTCGGCGCGGTGACCGCGTTTTTCGCCGCCACGGTCGCGGTGGTCCAGACCGACATCAAGCGCGTGCTCGCCTACTCGACCATCAGCCAGCTCGGGTACATGTTCATGGGCGTGGGCGCGGGCGCGTTCGCGGCGGGAATCTTTCACGTAATGACGCACGCGTTCTTCAAGGGGCTGCTGTTCCTGTGCGCCGGCTCGGTAATCCACGGACTCGACGGCGAGCAGGACATGACCCGGATGGGCGGGCTGCGCGAACGGATGCCGATAACTTACGCCACGATGCTCGCGGCGACGCTCGCAATCAGCGCGGTGCCCGGGTTCTCGGGCTACTTCTCGAAGGACCTGATACTCGAGCGCACCTACGCCGCGGGTTTCAGCGGGCTCTGGCTCCTCGGCATCTTTACTGCCGGCCTCACCGCCTTCTACATGTTCCGCCTGCTGTTCATGACCTTTCACGGAAGCTCGCGCGTCGCCCCCGGCAAGCATCCGCATGAATCGCCGCCCGTGATGACCGTGCCGCTCATCATCCTGGGCGTGCTCTCGGTCGTCGGCGGATGGGTCGAGCTGCCGGCGGGGTGGCTTTGGGGCGGCGCGTTCACGCGCTGGATGGCGCCAGTGCTGGGCAGGTTCCATACCGAGGCCGCGCACGGCGCCGCGACGGGCGCGGTCGGACTGGTCGCGCTGCTGGCGACGCTGGTCGGCTTTCTCTCGGCCCACGTCCTTTATATCCGCGAGCCCGAGTTGCCCGATCGGATCGCCGCGCGCGTCGGCGCCTTTTACCGGGTGCTGATGGGCAAGTACTACGTTGACGAGCTTTACAACGCGATCTTCGGGCGCTTCCTTTTCTGGGGATCGGAAAACGTGCTGGCACGCGGCGTCGATCGCGGCATAATCGACGGCGTCGTGGACGGCACCGGCGCGGGTTTCGAGGAAGCGGGCGAGGCCACGCGGCGCTCGGAGACCGGCAACGTCCAGGCCTACGCGTTCGTCTATCTGGTGGGCGCGGTCGGGATCGTCGCCTACTACGTTTACCTGGTGATGGTGCGCTGATGGGTGGTTCCTGGCTGACCGCGGTTATCTTCACGCCGCTGTTGGGCGCGCTGTTCGTGCTGGCGCAGCCCGAGGAGCGCGCGACCTGGCGCTCCGGCTTCATCTTCTCGCTCATCCCGCTCGCCATCTCGATCTATCTGTTCATGGCGTTCGACCCCTCGCAGGCCGGCTATCAGTTCGTCGAGCGGGCCGCGTGGATTCCCCAGTTCGGCATCTCGTATCACCTCGGGGTGGACGGGATCAGCCTCTTCCTGGTGATGCTGACCACGGTGCTGTTCTCGCTCTCGATGCTCTATTCGGGCGGCGGCGATATCGCGACGCGGCCGCGCGAGTTCTGCTTCTTCATGCTGGTGCTGGAGATGGGGCTGCTGGGCGCGCTGCTCGCGGTCGATCTCTTCCTGTTCTACGTGTTCTGGGAGCTGATGCTGATCCCGATGTACTTCCTCATCGGCATCTGGGGGCATGGGCGCAAATACTACGCCGCCTTCAAGTTCATCCTGTACACGATGCTCGGCTCGATCCTGATGCTGGTCGCGATCCTTTACCTGGTCGCTGCGGCCCGCGCGCATCTGGGCCAACTGACCTTCGATTTGCCCGAGCTCTACGGCGTGCCGCTAAGCCATTCCGAAGCCACGTGGCTGTTCGCGGCCTTCGCGCTCGCCTTTGCGATCAAGGTGCCGATGTGGCCGGTGCATACCTGGCTGCCCGACGCGCATACCGAGGCACCTACCGCGGGCTCGGTGATCCTGGCCGGCGTGATGCTCAAGATGGGAACCTACGGCTTCCTGCGCTTCGCGATTCCGCTCTTTCCGGAGATCGCGATCGAGGCGGCGCCGCTCTTCCTGGCGCTCGCGGTGGTGGGAATCGTTTACGGCGCGCTGGTCGCGATGGTCCAGCCGGACCTCAAGCGCCTCGTCGCCTACTCCTCGGTCAGCCACCTGGGCTTCGTGATGCTCGGGATCTTCGCGCTCGACCCGCAGGGCGTGCAGGGCGCGATCTACCAGATGCTGAACCATGGAATCTCGACCGGCGGCCTGTTCCTGCTGATCGGGATGATCTACCTGCGCCGCCACACGCGCGAGATTTCCGAGTTCGGCGGGCTCTGGAAGAGCGTGCCGATCTACGCCGCCGTCTTCATGGTGGTGATGCTCTCGTCGATCGGATTGCCCGGGCTTAACGGCTTCGTCGGCGAGTTCCTGATCCTGCTCGGCACTTACCTCAGCAAATCGCTCGCCGCCGAAGTCGGCGTCGCCGGCCTTATCCTCGGCGCGCTCTACATGCTCTATGCCTACGAGCGCGTGATGTTCGGTCCGATCACGCACGCCGTCAACCGCACGATCGCCGATCTGAACGCGCGCGAACTGGCGGTGATGGCGCCGCTTATCGCGCTGATGCTCCTGATGGGGCTCTATCCGCGGCCGCTGCTCAGCCGGATGGAGCCGTCGGTGGGCGCGCTTTTGGGCCGCGTCCACGCCGCGCAGGCGCGAATCGACGGCGAGCATCGCGAGGCCCACGCACTCGCCGCGCTCGCCGAAGCCAAATCCGTGGCCCCCAAATGACCCAGTTCAACTGGAGCGTTATCAACTTCGCCTGGGTGCCTATCCTGCCGCTCATCGTGGTCGGCGCGGGCGCGATGGGCGTGCTGCTCGCCGGCGTCGAGACCGACGACGAGGAGAGCGGCGCCCTCGGGATTCTGTCGATCGCGCTGTTCGTCTTCGCCGCGATCCTGACGATGCTGCTCTTCAGCGGGCCTCCGTCGCTCACCTTTTCGGGCGCGCTCTCGGTCAGCAGCTACAGCGCTTACTTCGAATTGCTGGTGCTGATCGCCTCGGCGATGACCGCGCTGATTTCGGTCGAGTACGCGGCCGACGCGCGGTTGCCCGGCGCCGAGTACTACGCGCTGCTGATGTTCGCCGCGCTCGGCATGATGCTGATGGCGGCGGCCGACGATCTGATCGTGATCTTCCTCGGCCTCGAGACGATGTCGATCGCGGTCTATGCGCTGGCCGGCTTTTTGCGCCGCGACCCGCGCTCCAATGAGGCCGCGCTCAAGTACTTTCTCCTCGGCGCATTCTCGACCGGCTTCCTGCTCTACGGCATCGCGCTCATCTATGGTGCCACCGGCTCGGTCAAGCTCGAGCCGATCGAGGCCGCCCTCTCGCGTCCAGCCACCGATAACGCCCTGCTGCTCGCCGGACTCGGTCTCCTGCTGATCGGCTTCGGCTTCAAGGTCGCCGCCGTGCCCTTCCATATGTGGACGCCCGACGCCTACGAGGGCGCACCCACGCCGATTACCGGATTCATGGCGGTGGGCGTGAAGGCCGCGGCTTTCGCCGCCTTCGTCCGCGTCTTCATGGTCCACCTGGCGCCGCTCGGCCCGCAATGGACGACGGTGATGTGGGTGATGGCCGCGCTGACCATGACCGTGGGCAACCTGGCCGCTCTGGTGCAGACGAATATCAAGCGGATGCTCGCGTACTCGGCGATCGCGCACGCCGGATACATCCTGGTCGGGATGACCGCGGTCGATTCACCGCGCGCGGGCGGAGCGATCCTCTACTACCTGCTCGGTTACGTCTTCACCAACCTCGGCGCCTTCGCCGTGGTGGTCGCGCTCGAGCGGCGCGGCGCGCGTCAGGACGATATCGCGGACTATCGCGGCCTCGCGACGCGCCATCCGATGCTCGCGGCCGCGATGGCGCTCTTCATGCTGTCGCTGACCGGCGTGCCGCCGCTCGCCGGCTTCTTCGGCAAGTTCTACATCTTCTCCGCGGCGCTCGACGCGCACCTCGTGTGGCTGACGGTAATCGCCGTGCTCAACAGCGTGATGTCGGCCTACTACTATCTGTCGGTGCTGATCGCGATGTACGCGCGCGAAGGCGGCGTGGAGCCGGAGCCGATGCGCACGCGGCCGGCACTGGTCGCGGCGCTGGTCATCGCGGCGATCGGCACGGTCGTTATCGGCCTGTTCCCGCAGCCCTACATCAGCAGCGCTACGGGCGCATTTGCCTCGGCGCTAAACCGCGCGCCGCATCATCACGTCGTATTGAACCGATAGCGCGCTGGCCGGAGCGCGGCGCGCGCGATCCATTAGAAGCGATAGTGCCTTAGCGGCGGCGCGCGGTCTTGCGCCGCGGACGCGCCGCCGGCGCCATCGCGCCCTTGCGCGGCACGCGGCCTTTGGATGCGGGTACGGCGCGAACCGCGACCGTGGGCCGCGCCACCGTCGTCGCCGCGGGGCCGGCGTACGCGTCGGCTTCGATCTCCACCAGCATGTCGGGATGGACCAGGCGGGCGACCTGGACCACGGTCGAGGCGGGCGGCGCCGCGCCGAACATCTCCTGATGCGCGCGTGCGACGTCGCCGAAACGATCGAGTTCGGTCACGTAAACCCGGGTGCGCACGACGCGCTCGAGCCCTACTCCCAGCCGGCGCAGCGCCGCAGCAATATTGCTGATCGCCTGGCGCGTCTGGACGTAAATCTGTCCGCGGCCTGTCAGCTGACCGTGCTCGTCGAGCCCGGTGCTGCCCGACACCGCGACCCAGTCGCCCGCCCTTACGGCGCGCGAGTAGCCGAAGATTGGTTCCCAGGGCGCGGCGCTGGAGATGCGGACGATATCGTCCATCAGAGTTTTCCCCCCGAAGTTTTCCCCCGACGCGGTACTTCGAAGATGATCCTTCGAAGCGGAAGATTCAAGAGAACGTTTTTTTACGCGCGCGAAGCGGTGCGGCCGGCGTCTAACGATCGCGCGACGGCCACAACTCCTCGATCTCGCGCGCCACCGAGCGCATCGGCGAGCCTGTCGGACGCTCGCCTGGCGTAAGCCAGCGCACGAGATCGAACAAGCGCGAGGTCACAGGAGATTCCTGCGACCCGGCGCGTTTCATGTCCATGTCGTGTTCGACCACGTGCTCCGCCCCCACACATTCGAGCATTCTCGCCGACATACCAAAACGACGACGCCCTGCCACAACCACGACCTCCTAGGCTACTTCGCCCGCAATAATACATACTGCGGCAGCGACAGGCAAAATTTCCCGGTGATTTCGCGAACAGCCGGCTCGCGAGCGGCCGCCGCCGAGCTTGAACTACGCTTGGCGGGCGAAGTAGGTTGGCGTTGGGGGTCTCCCTCATCAAGGAGGTTTGCGATGCGCAAATATCTGGTTCTGGCCTTGATCCCGATGTTCTTCGCGGCGGCTGCCTGTCAGAAGAGCGAACAGCCCGCACCCGAAAGCTCCGCGCCCGCGGCTTCAGCCGAAGCAAGCCCCGCGGCCGGCGGCGAAACAGCGCCCAGCGGCGGCGCAGCGGAAGCAAGTCCTGCGGCCGCGCCGTCTGCCGCTCAGTAAGGCTCTGTCAAGGCAAGTTTTCTGATTATTGCTTTTTCGTCCGGATGCGCGCCGGCCCGCGGGCGGGCGCGCATCCGGTTGCCGATGCCGTGCGTCGGCGCCCCGGGAGACGCCGCGCGACCCTGCGGGGACGGCTAGATCGGCGGCTTTTCGCCGCCGGTGAACGGCTCGTCGTCGAAAGGTTCGTCGTCGTGAGGGAGTTCGATCTCGGGCTCGTGAGGCGGCTCAGCCGCGAGGCCGCGGCTATGCATAATCTCGCGTGCCCGGGTGGCCGACTCCCGCGCGAGCTTGGCCAGCTCGGCTGAAGTACGGCGCACCTCCTCGCTCTTGTCGTGCAGTTCGGCGCGCAACTCTTCGACCATGGCGAGCGCCGTCTTTCGCGCCTGCTCGAGCGTCTGGTTTTCCTTCGCCGCGCGTTTGATTTGCGCCGCGAGCGTGGTTCTCTGCGCCCGCAGCGCCGTCATCTGCCTCGCGACCGCGTCGCGGGCGCGCCTGGCCTCGGCCACTACGCGCTGGTCGAGCTTGCGCCGCTTGACCTCGGCGGCCAGGTTCGCGCGCAGCCTGCCGACCATCGCCTCGAGCTGGGCGACGCGCCCCGCTGGCGCCGGCCTGGCCGACTTCCGGGATTTCGCCGATTTTGAGGTCGTGGCCGGTTTGCGCGTCAGCGATCCTCGCTTCTTCGCCGCCATCGTCGTGATCCTCCCCCTCGTGTCGCGGTTTTTTCAGGCCGTTCCTATGCTGAGCTAAGTCCGATTTTCCGCTTAAATCAACGAGCGGGCTGAATCGGCGGCCTGACCAATCAACAGCGATGGCGCGAGCCGGAACCAGATACCCGGGCGCCCGTCCGTATCGCCATCGCGCGGCCTGGAGGAGGGACATCCGGATGGCAGGAGCGGCGCGCGATACGGCGGCGGGGCCGGGCGGACTCAAGGCCGAGCTGTCGCTCTTCGACTCGATCACTATTGTCGCCGGCTCGATGATCGGCTCGGCCATCTTCATCGTCTCGGCGGATATCGCGCGCCACGTTGGCTCGCCGGCTGCGCTGCTCGCGGTATGGATCGCCGCGGGCGTGATGACGATCGCCGGCGCGCTCGCCTATGGCGAACTGGCGGCGATGATGCCGCAGGCGGGCGGCCAGTACGTCTATCTGCGCGAGGCGTACGGCGGGATGCCGGCGTTCCTGTTCGGATGGACGCTGCTGCTGGTGATCCAGACCGGAACGATAGCGGCGGTCGCCGTCGCTTGCGCCCGCTTCGGCGCGGTACTCTGGCCGGCGCTGGGCGGCCCGATGTGGCTTGGATGGGAGAGCGTGGGGCTCGACGCCGAGCGCACGGGCGCGATCACCGTGATCGCGTTTCTCACCTTTGTCAACCTGCGCGGGCTCGACATGGGGCGCGCGGTGCAGAATTTCTTCACCAGCGCCAAGGTGCTCTCGCTCGCCTTCATAATCCTGCTCGGATGTATCGTGGCGCCCAACCATGCCGCGGTCGAAATCAACTTCGTCAACGGATTTTTCGGCCCCGGTCAGTGGTCGATGGGATTCGTCGGGGCGTTTGGCGCCGCGATGGTCGGCTCGCTGTTCGCGGCCGACGCCTGGGCGAGCGTCACTTTCACCGCGGCCGAGATTCGCAACCCCAGGCGCGACCTCCCGCGCGCGCTTGCACTCGGCACCGGCCTTGTAATCCTCCTCTACGTGCTCACCAACGTCGCTTACTTATGCCAGCTGCCGGCGGTCGCGGCACCCGCGGCTCCGCCCGCCGGCGGCGCACTCGGGCAGCGGCTCTTCGCTCTCGGTATCGCGGGCGCGCCGCGCGACCGCGTCGCGGCGGCGGCGATGCAGATGGTGTGGGGCAACGCCGGCGGCGTAATCACCGCAGTGCTGGTCATGCTGTCGGGTTTCGGATGCGCCAACGGACTGATCCTGACCGGCGCGCGCGTGCTTTACGCGATGGCGCACGATGGCGTGTTCTTTCCTTCCGCGGGCCGACTCAACCGCGCGCGCGTCCCGGCCGCGGCGCTGGTGATACAGGCGGTATGGGCCGCGGTGCTGACGCTCTCGGGAACCTACTCGGAGCTGCTCGATTACGTGATTTTCGCGCAGCTCCTTTTTTATGTGATCACAGTCGGCGCGGTGTTCGTGATGCGCGCACGGCGTCCCGACGCGCCGCGTCCTTATCGTGCGTGGGGCTACCCGTGGCTGCCCGCGGGGTACATCGTGGCCGCGGTTGCGCTGATGGCCGATCTGCTGGTGGTCAAGCCACGCTACACCTGGGGCGGATTGCTGATCGTGCTAAGCGGCGTCCCGGTTTACTGGTATCTGCATCGCCGCGCGCTGCGTGCGGCCGAATCCGCCCGCGCCGCCGCCGGCGGCGGCGACTGGACGTAACTCGTGCTCTCTCCCCCTCAAGGGAGGAGGGCTGGGACGCGGTCGGCTGATCTTAGTATGCCGCCTCGAGCAGCTGGACGAGGTTCCCACGCGTTACCGGCGCGCCGACCGTGTTCGCATGCTCGACCTCGTCGAGCACCGTGTCGGCGATCGTCCCGATTTGCTCGCGCGGCACGCCGGCGTCGCGCAAGCGGTGCGGAACTTCGAACTGCGCGATGAACTTCGCCATCCGCTCCGCGCACTCGATCGCAGCCGGGCGCGGGTTTTGCGGATCGAAGCGCACGCCGAATCCCTCGGCGATCGGCCCGAAGCGCGCGGGTGCGACGTCGGCCATGAAGCGCATCACGTGCGGCAGCGTGATGCACGAGGTCACCCCGTGCGGCACGTCCCACATCGGTCCGATCTGATGGCCCAGCGCGTGCGAGATACCCACGCGCGTGCTCATGATGCCGAAGATCGAAAACCACGCCGCGAGCTGGCACTGTCCGCGATGCGCGAGCGACTCGGCGCCCGTGGTCTTGAGCGAAGCCGGCAGATTCTCGAGCAGCATCGCGATGGCGCGCGCAGCGAGCGCATCGACGATCGGCTGATGACGCGAGGAATAGATAACCTCGACCGCATGATCCATCGCGCGCATCCCGGTCGCCGCCCAGAGCCAGGCCGGGGTTTCCACCGTGAGCTCAGGGTCGAGGATGATCGTGCGGGGGATGAGCCGCGGATCGACCACGCCGCCCTTGACGTTGCTTTTCTCGTCGGTGACGCCGCCGATCGGGGTGAACTCTCCCGCCGAGAGCGTCGTCGGCATCGCGATATGAATAAGGTCGGGCCCGCCCGTCACGTCGCCCGCTTCGAAGTCGATGGTGCCCGCGTCGGCGGCGCCGGGCCGATCGCCCTCCAGGATGCGCTTGGCGGCGACTTTAACCGTGTCGATCGGGCTTCCGCCGCCGAAGCTCACCATACTGTCGGCGCCAATGCGCTTGTACTCCTCGACCAGCGCGGCGACCGTATGCGACGGCACGTGCTGGCTTGCGCCCTTGAACACTCCCGCCAGGCGCGGTCCGGCAGCGGCGGTCACTCTGTCCAGGAGCTTGGACGCTCCCAGCGTCTTGCCCGTCACGACCAGCGCGCGCTTGAGCCCCCGGCGCTCGAGTTCGTGTCCGAGGCTCGCGGCCTTGCCCGGCCCGAACGTCACCTTCTCCAGGCGCGTAAAACTGAATTCACCCGCAATTGGCTCCATCAGAGTATGCTCCCTCACATCTCGCCCGTTTGTGCAATCGCGCGCTCGGGGTACGTCCCCGGCGCGCGGCGCGCGTGGCGGATCTCAGTGCTTGATTACCACGAGCGTGCCGACCGGCAGAAGGGCTTCGAGCTCCTCGATCGCACCGTTGTCGACCGAGATGCATCCGGTGGTCCAGTTGACGTTCCCGGTGTTGAGGATCGGCTCGTCAGTGCCGTGGATTCCGATTCCGTCGCCCGGAGAGATCGCGCGACCCCTGTAGCGCGGCACTTCGCCATCGGCGACGAGCTGCTCGTAGCGGGCGCGATCCGCGTTATTGGGATAGTTGAGTTTAAGAAAGTAACGCCATCGCGCGTTCAGGCGCTTGGCGATGATCGTGTAGGCGCCCTCGGGAGTGCGGCGGTCGCCCGACCAGAGCTTGGTTCCGGGGTCGAGGTTGCGCCCGAAGACCGCGTGATACTCCTTGTAAAGGTGTCCGCGGAAATAAACGACCAGCCGATGCTGCGACTTATAGACCATCACTGACCAGTTATATGGATTGTTCACGACCGTCGGGTCGGCCGTGTTGCGCAGCGCGATCATGCCCGGCGTCGGCCTATCGTTGGCCGCCGCGCCCGGGCCGCCCGCAGGCGCCGCGGACGCAGGCACCGGCGTCGTCGTGGCGCCCGGCGTGGACACCCACGTCGGCGCCATCGGCGGCGCCTCGCCGCGCGGCGGCCTGAGCGCCGCCAGGCGCGGCGGCGACGGCATCGCCGCCGGCGCTGCCGCGCTTACGGCTGCGCCGCCGACCGAGAACGCCTGAGCCGGCGCCCCGCTCGCAGTGACGGGCGCCGCCGCGGGCAGCGCGGGAACCGAAGCCATAACGGCCGGCGGCGCGAGCGGCATCGCCGCGACGGCCGCAGCCGGAGTCGCCATGGCGGTCGCCGCGGCGAGTGGGGTCGCGGCCGCAACCGCGCCCGCAGGCGTGACGGGCGTCGCTACGGCGGCCGCGATTGCTGTCGCGGGCGTCGGTGCGGAGTAGGCGGCCATGCCCGGACTGGGCGCTGCCACCGGCACAACCGGCGGCAGCACCACCCATTGCCCGGGCCTCGGAGCAGACGATACGACGGGTTGGCCGGCCGCGGCCGGCGCTGACGCGTCCGCCGCGGCCGCGGCGGATGCGAGCGATGTCGCCGCGGATGGCGCCGCGGCCGAGGCGGCGCCTGCGGGATAATCAAGCGCGGAGACGCCCGCGACGCATCCGATCGCGCTCGCAATAGCTAAAATCGCTCCCACAGGAGCGGAGCGCAGAGCCCGTTTCATCGAATAGCGACCCGCATCGTTCCCCACCACCTCAGGAGTCATTGTGGAAGAGCTTGGCCGCCGGGTCAATTCTCGACTAGTGTGGTCTCTCGGAAATAAGTTTCATCCCAAGATCTCAAGGCTGTCATTCCGAGCACAGCGAGGAATCCCGGCTTCCACGAAAAACGAACAAAGATCCGGGATTCCTCCGTCCCTGACTCCCTCGGAATGACACCTTCACGCTCTTCCGGATATGTAAGTTATTTGCGCGACATCACAATAGCCTCTGAAGCGGGCGATTCTCAAAACTCAGTTGCAAGCCGCTGACAATAGGATTCGCAACCATTAGCTGGAGCTGGTACTTCAATGGATAAGGACCTCGCGCGCGCCTTCTCGTCCCTCACCACCGGTATTTACGTGCTGACCGTGGTCGACGGCGGTCATTATCACGGGATGTCGTCGTCGTGGGCGACCCAGGTCTCGGGCGAGCCGCCGCTCTTCACGGCGGCCGTCGACAACAATCATTTCTCGCGCGCCGCGCTGGCGCGCACGGGGGTATTCGGCTTCAACATCGTGGGCGCGCGTGGCAAGGCGCTGGAGGACTACTTCTACTCATCGCGGGCGCGCCGCCCGGACAACCTGACGGATATCGAATACGAGTTGTCGCCCGTCCTCGGCGTGCCGTGGCTCAAGCAGGCGATGGTCTCGATCGAGGCGCGCGTGGTGAACAGCGTCGTCGCCGGCGACCATACGATATTCGTTGCGGAGCCGATGGGCGTTCGCGTCGCGAGTAATCAGCGTCCGCTGACCTCGCTCGATCTCGACTACGTATATTTGGGCGGCCGCGAGGTCCTGCCGCGCGACCGTTCCGGATGGTAGGCCGGCGCCGGCGTCTGCCGGCGCCCGCGCCCTTCGCGCGCGAGCTTCAAATTGACCGTCGCCAAACCCCTCTGCTACGATTCGCCAACGCGGAGCACCCCTGATGGCTATCGAAAAAAATGAGCTGCGCCGGGTGATGGGACATTTCGCCACCGGTGTCACCGTGATCACCACCGTCTCGAGCGACGGCAAGCCTTACGGGCTGACGGCCAATGCCTTCACCTCGGTCTCGCTGGATCCGCCGCTGCTGCTGATCTCGGTGGACAAGAAGGCCGAGAGCTATCCTTATTTCGAGGAGAGCAAGGTCTTCACGGTGAATATCCTGGCCGACGACCAGGAAGCGCTATCTCGCCGCTTCGCGGTCAGCGGCGGCCCCAAGTTCGAGGGCGTCGCCTATCGGGCAGGCGCCAACGGGGCCGCGATCATCGACGGCACGCTCGGTTATATCGAATGCAAGCTTGCCGCGACCTACCCCGGCGGCGACCACACCATCTACCTGGGCGAGATCCAGGAGGCCGCGACCGTCGATCGCAAGCCCCTGCTATTCTTCCGTGGCGGCTACCGCGCCCTCGGTGACTGAGCCGGCTCATCTGTCCGGTATCAGCGTCTTCCTGCCCTGTCACAACGAGGAAGGCAACGTCGAGCGCGTGGCGGCGTCACTCGAAGCTGAACTGCCGAGCGTCGCCGGGCGGCACGAAATCGTAATCGTCGACGACGGAAGCTGCGACCGGACCGGGGAGATCGCCGACCGCCTCGCGGCCGCCAATCCGCACATCAAGGTAGTTCATCATCCGGTCAATCGCGGTTACGGGGCCGCCGTAATCTCCGGCATCCGCGCTTGCCACGAGCCGTGGGTCGTGCTGTGCGACGGCGACGGCCAGTTCGACGCGTCCGACATCGCCCGCCTCGTGGCAAAGGCGCCGGAGTATAATGTAGTCGTCGGTAACCGGACGCGCCGCGCCGACCCGTTGATGCGGCGGGTCAACGGCAAGGCATGGACAGTGCTGATGCGGCTTCTGCTGGGCATCCGTGTCAGCGATATCGATTGCGGGCTGAAACTTTTCCGGCGCGATCTGCTCGAGGGAATCGACCTGGAGGCCAAGGGTGCGATGATCTCGGCCGAGCTGATGGCGCAGCTGACGGGCCGAGGAGCGAAAGTTTGCGAAGTCGAGGTGCGTCACCTGCCGCGGCTGACCGGAGAGCAATCGGGAGCGAGTCTCAAGGTGATCACGCGCGCGTTCCGGGAGCTGTTTCTGCTCTATGGACGGCTGCACAGCGCGCGCGTCAAGGGCGAGCCAACGGCGCGGCGGGAAAACTAACTGCGCGATTCCGTCCCCTTGAGACAACAAAGTCAGCGCCGCAAAACGTATGACGGCTAGACCAACTGCGTCAGTTGCTTTCGGATGCGCGTCGCGTCCGGGTTGTTTGGCTTGGGTTTTTAGGTGGCACGGCAATGGCAAGGGTATTGGACATGCGGCCTGCAGAGCAGAGCCGCCAAAGGACAAAGGAGAAACACGTATGAAGCGGACTCTGTCAATCTT
>DATJXN010000041.1 GCA_035500095.1 Candidatus Binataceae bacterium | reverse complement strand
GTCTGCCACAACCGCGTTACCTTCAACCGCATCTTTGGGGCCCTTCGTGCCGTTTCGAGTTGCGTTGCTGCGCACTCCAAATGACGCGCCAGAGGCCCCTTTTCTTCGATCAAATCGTCGAATCGCCCAGAATTATTTTCGATTCAAGGCTAATCAACCCTTTCCGGTCGCGAGACATCTTCAACGAAATCGGCTCGCTGCCGTCAGCCAGCGACCAGTCGCGGCGGCGATGAACATCGGCGAGTTCGCGCAAGCCGCAGCGCTCGAACGTTCGCTCGAGCGGCGCCAACGTGACCTCAACCTGACGCAGGGGTTCCTGCGCAAAATCCAACGCGCGGCAATTCGACAAAATAAAGGGGCGGACCGCCTGGCCGCGCGGGCCGGCTTGGAAGAGCGCAAACTGCGCCCCGCGTTGCTCGAAACGCTGCTCCAGGTGGAGGCGGAGATTGCAAAGCTGCCGCGCTCGGGGCGGGCCCTGGTGCGATTGCGTCGAGACGAAGCCCGGCATGTGCTGCGCATCATCGAGCGGGTGATTGGCCACCAGCGGCGGCTTAGAACCTTGATCAATCAAGAGAAGACCTGTCGCCGGCAGATCATGAAGCGGCTGCGCGCCGCGGACGCGTTGCTGCCGTTGCTCAACGACGGTCACCTCGATGAGTTGGAGGATGTGCTGGCGCGTCGGCGCGGGAAGGGCGGCAAGAATAAGCATGCGGTGATGTTGGGCAAGCTCGCGCGGCGGGTGCACCCCTACAGCAGGGAACGGCTGGCCGAACTCGGCCGCAAGGGTGCGGCGGCGGGCGCGGAGAAGCGTATGGCCGCGGCCAAGACATACTGGGTGCGACTACGGCAAGAGAGGAGCAACGATGGGAACGTCAATGGAGATAGCGGAACTGCGAACCGAACTGGCGAAGCTGCAGGAACAGGTGGCGACGCTGGCAGCGGAGCTGATAGTCGAACGGCAGATATCTGCCATCCTGCGCAAGAAAACCGCGCACTGCCGGGGATGTCAGGATCGGCCTGATGCGGCGGAGGGCCAGCCACCGATCACGGAACTTGAGCGGACGTTTTGCGCGCAAGGCCACCGGTTCAAAATGCTGTCGCCCGATCAATTCCGAACGCTCCGCACCTGGTAAGGCGGCACAGTTAGCGCGAGCGAATCACGCAGAACAGGAGGCCCCACTGGGGCGGCTAACAGCGAACCGGAAAGGAAAACGGCGCGCTATTTTTCCTTGAGGCGCGGGTCGTCGCTAGCGATGCACTCTGCGAACATGTAATCGCGATAAGCGGGCTCCAGCATGTTCAACGCCTGTTTCTGTTGCGAGCCCTCGAAGAAACTGCCCAGGAAATCATCGCAGTCATCGGCTGTATCGAAACCTCGCACGATGTGCCACTTGCGTGGCGGCGCTTTGTAGGAGACGTCCGGCGGCAGTGTCGACGGTGGGGTTATCAAATACCAGCCGACCAGGGCGAACGATGCGATGTAGCGGGGTGTCATGGGCTGCGATTCTATTCAGCGCAGCGCCTCCGGTCGATCACTCTCACATCCCGACGCGCAGCTCTCGCGCGTGGGTCTCACACACGTCTGTCTGGCGATAGGGTCGCCCCTGGGCATCGAGATAGCGCAGAATGGTGGTTGCGCGCCGGCGGCACCCAGGCGCTGAGCATCGTGCGCTGTAGTCGCACGGCCATATCTCCACTTGCCGCGGTTCGGTCATAGCTCAGACCGCGGTCCTAGTTGCGTACTGCGGCAACAATCGCTGCCAGCCTGCTCCGCGGCGGCTGTCATCGCAGCCCGTACAGATAGTAGATCGTGCTCGCCCCTAAGAAAATGAACTCGTTCGTGCCGATCCTGGTCCAGCGCACGATAACCAAACTCGGAATTGAAGCTATGAGAATCAGCTGGGCTCAGCCGGGTAGTGGCGGCGGAAGAACGTTTGCCCTTCCCGACCCAGACGAATTGATTGTCAGGCGTCGAAGCGCGTCGGTGCGGGCATCGGCACGTTGTCGACATGCGGTAACTCGGGCTGCTCACCGTACAACCAGGACATGTCGAAGCCGCCCTGCGCGGTCCACTCTCGCAGCACATGGTTGCGGAGTTGACGATTAACGCCACTGGCGTGATAGACCTCGCCGAACACGCGCGCCATGAGCTGCACGCGAGCAGTGCGAAGATACCGCAGACCCTGGTATCTCCTGAACGCAGCTTCGTAGTCCTGGCCGCTCGCCTGGATCTGGTCGGCTAGGCAAACGGCATCCTCGATCGCCATGTTGCCACCCTGCGCGAGGTATTGAAGCATCGGATGCGCGGCGTCACCGAGCAGCGTGATGCGGCCTTTGCTCCAGTTTGATCGGCGGCCGGTCGCACAACACCCACATTTTCCAGGCGTTAACCTTTTGCAGCAGGGTGCGCACCGGCTCGCACTTGTCCCGGAAGCGCGAGTGCAGTTCGGCCGGGTCGCCGTAGGTGTCCCATCCTTCCTCGTAGCGGTCAGAGTGAAACACCACGACCAGGTTGAACAGCTCGCCGCGACGAAGCGGGTAGTGGACCAGATGGGTCTTCTCGCCGCACCAGACGATCATTTTGGGTATACGATACTCCTTCGGCCAGTCGACCGTCGGCAGCACGGCGCGATAGGCGATGTGACCCGAGACGACCGGCATACCGTCACCGACAATGTGTTGGCGAACGGTCGACCACAGCCCATCGCAGCCTACCATCGCCGCGCCCATGTAGGTCTCGCCGGTTTCAGTCGTGGTAACGACTCCGCTGCCGGTATCATCGATCGTGACAACCTTCTGCGAGGTGGCGAGCTTGCCGCTTGTGGAGCGCGGACACTTGTCTGAAAGCGAGCCTCAGTATTCCGGGGTGCTAAGCGGTCTTACATCTTCCGTGCGCGACGGCTCGAGAGCGGCTTTTTTGGTGGCGGGTCGTTTTCGTGGATAGTGTAGTAAGCGTATCCGCCGATTAGAACGAAGATTGCGATAAACACGATCGCTATGTCGGCCACCTTTTAAAGCCCTCCCTATGGCTTCTGAATTTCGCGATTCAGCCGAGGCGCGGAGCCGTCGGACTGGGCGGCATGTCGCCGATTCTGTCGCAGCCTTCATTTGAAGTCTAGACTCATCAGTGACGCTATTTTACATAATATTTTTGGTACGCCTTCAGGCCCGAGCTGCGCAGAGGTTACCGCTTAATCTCGTACGACGGGCCGACATACGCGTTGACCGCGTACATCCCGCCGCCGAACTGGGGATCGCCGAAAATGTCGCGGCCCGCCATCAGTCCGCCGTCCACCACCATCGCGACCCCGGTTATCCATTCCGACTCGTCGCTCGCCAGGAACAGCGCCATGTTGGCGATATCCTCCGGCATCCCGGCGCGCCGTAGCGGATGCAGCGGGCTTAGCAGCTTTTCCGTCACCTCGCGGTCAGAGGTCAGAAAATTGAAGATCGGCGTGTTGATTCCGCCCGGACAGATACAGTTGACGCGAATCTTGTGCTTGGCGACCTCGAGCGCCACCGAGCGCGTCAGATTGACCACGCCCGCCTTGGCCGCGCTGTAGGCGTGCGGGCCGTAGCCGCCCGCCAATCCCGCAACCGACGCGGTCGAGATGATCGATCCACCGCCAACCTTGCGCATCTCCAGTACCGAGTGTTTGATTCCCAGAAACACGCCGCGCGTCAGCACCGCGAAGGTGCGGTCCCAGTCCTCGACGCTGGTCTGCTCGATCGATCCGAGCGCGCCCGGCAATCCCGCGTTGTTGAAGGTGATATCGAGGCGGCCGAATTCCTTGACCGCCCGTTCGACCATCGCCTTGACCCCGGCCTCGCTGGCGACGTCGGTCTTTTGAAAGACAGCGCGGCCGCCGTTCTCCTTGCAGTCGCGCACCGCGGCCTCGCCGCCCTCTTCGTTAAGATCGGCGATCACTACCGCCGCGCCTTCGCCCGCAAAGCGCACAGCCGCTGCCCGGCCCATCCCGCTTGCCGCACCGGTAATGATCGCTACTTTTCCGTCTAGTCTGCCCATCGTGAGCGAGCCTCCTGACCTGTGTAGTGTTGCCGGACGTGGCGGTGATCGCGGCCGATTTCGATAAGTCCGGCGCGGCCATGATGGTATAATCGCAGAGTTATGTCGAAGGCGCGCAGAGGAGATCGCCGCGCGGCGGCAGCGATGGTGCGTGCGGCGGAAGGGCGGCATC
>DATJXN010000040.1 GCA_035500095.1 Candidatus Binataceae bacterium | reverse complement strand
AGCAGCAGCATCGCCGCCACCGAAAGCGCGAGGTCCGGAAAAATGTAGGGACGCGCGTAGCCGAGCAGGCGTTTGTAAATCGCCATGTAGCGGCTTTTTTCCCGGCCGTCTTCGGCCGGTCGCCACCAGAGCAGCGTGTCGCGCATCCCGCGCCAGATTTTATTGCTCATCGTCTCCTTGCGCGCAGCCTTGGGCGCGCCTTGACAGCCTGGGCCGCGCCGCCATTGCGGGCGCGGCGTCGCCTGCCGCGACCTCTCACAGGCCTGCTTATATCCTGACCCAGTTCAAAATCCGAGGATATCAGTCTAACGGAAATAGTTCTCAAGCTCAGGTTTGGTGCGATCCCCGCGCACGATCCGTCCGCTGAGCGCGCGCACCACGAACATCGGCAGGAACGTGCGCAACCAGCGCGACGCGGAGCGGACCTGGAACGGTCCGTAGCGCATCGCGCAGGCGAATGCGCGGCGCGCGCGCAGCTTGTCGCCATCGCGGAGCGCCACCAGCCCGGCATAGCCCCAGGCCGAGACGAAAGCGTTGGTGGATTCGCGAATCAGGCGCTGGCCGGCCTCACCGTAGCGCTCCATGACCAGCCGGCCGAAGATCCGGTAGCCCTTGGCATACTTCATCATCCGTTCGCTAGGCGGGGTGGTGCGATAGCGCACCAGGCGCTGCGGCACGTATGCGAAGTCACCCTGCTCGCGCATCGTCAGCCACATGTATGGATCCTCGAAGCCGGGCCTGGTGAAGCTTTCGTCGAAACCGCCGGCGGACTGGAAAGCGCTGCGGCGCATGACAGCGGCGCTGGTGAGGATCGGCCACCATCGCGTCAGCAGCTCGTCCATCGTGGGCGCGTGCGCCGAAGATTCGTCGATGAACTTGATGTCGAGCTCGTTGTCGTAGTCGTCCACCGGAACGATATCGCAGAACGCCAGCGCCACCGAGGGGACCGCGTCCAGCTCATTCGTCAGCGCCCTGACCATCGAAGGCAGCAGAACGTCGTCAGCGTCGAGAAAGGTGAAATACTCCGAATCGGGACCTGCAGCTGCGGCGCCCGCGTTGCGCGCAGCGGACGGGCCGCGATTGCGCTGGCGCAGGAACTTTATCTGGTCGCCATAAGAACCCAGGATCCGCGGGGTCGCGTCGGTCGAGCCGTCGTCCACCACGATCACCTCGGGACGCTCGGGCTCTTGCGCGAGCGCGCTATCGACGGTCCGCCGGATGGTGGCGACGCCGTTTCGCACCGGGATGACTACGGAAACTCGGCTCATGGTCACGAAATTATCATTTCCGTGCGCAGACAACCAATAATGTGTGCCGGCGCTTATTTGGGATAAAGGTCTTCCTCAGAGCCCCATCGCGATACGCTCCACAGGATCGGCCGGCGCGGCCCTCCACGCGGATAGGTCGCGACCGGTAAGTTCTTCCACGGCTTCCACTTCCGGGGTAAAACGCTTTCGCAGTCGCGCTTCGACCGCGTGATCAAGGGGCGGAAACGACGCACCCCGGCCAAAGCAGAAGCGCCAGAATCCGATGCGTTTCAGCCTGCCGCTCAGGCGGTAGGCGTGATGCTCCTGCAGCCAGTACATGAGCCGGCGCCCGTTGTACGCGAGCAGTTGGCTGCGCGATCCGTGCGACACCTCGTTGCGATCGAGAAACCGGGTTATCTCCGGCGTGAGCGTGACCGACGGAGCGCCGATAAACCCACACACGTCATCGACAAATCCCTGCTCGTTCGCCTTCAGGTCCTCGTAGAAAAACACGCCCACGCGCTCCCGTCCAAACCGCTGGAGCCAGGCGCGAAGATGGAACCCGTACCGGGTAAACTCGAACAGCATATCGTTGGACATGACTTCTTTTTCAAAGGAACCGCGCGCCATGCCCAAGGTATGAAGCTGACGATACTGCGAATATGCACGCGCCACCGGCGCGCGGAGCGTGCAAATGATCTTGCAATCGCCGAGGTCCTTGAATATACGCTCTCGCGCGGTTTCCCATCTGAAATAGGTCGGACTGATTTCACCGATCGGCCGATCTCCGGAACATCCCTTGAAATGCCCTAGGTACCAATCGAGGCCGCGCGAGTAGAACTTGTCGAAAAAGCGCGTTTCCTTGACGCCGTCAGGAAGGCAGGCGCGATGGTACAGCACGCCGTGCAGCCAGGTGGTGCCGGTGCGCGGCGGACCTATTGCTACAAAATCGGGCAGACGCGCGGCCATCTTGAGCCTTCGACGCGAGCGCTAGATCTCATCCTGGACGAGCGTTACGGGGCGCGCTCCGTTCTCGCGCTGAGGGCGATCGCGCTGCCCGGTCTTCCAGGCCGTCAGGTCCCTGCCGACGAGATTTTCCAACTCTTCAACCTCGGGCAGGAAGAGCCTTCGCATACGTTCCGCGGTCTCCGCATCAAGGGAAGGGAATTCCCGCTTGCCTTGATTGAGCATCCGCCACACACCCCAGCGGTCGAACGTGTTCACGACGCGATCCGCGCGCTGCGATTTGAGCCAAATCCTGAAACTGTGCGCCCAGCCGGCGACCGTGACGCTGCGCGGTGCGCGCCGCACCGAATTATGCACCAGGAATTGGCGGACCTCGGAGAGGTCGACCCGCCGCACCTCGAGAAAATCGCAAATCGAATCTACGTACGCCTGTTCGTCGGCCTCGAGGTCATCATAAAAAAACGTGGCTACATTGTCCGCACCGAACGTCTCCCGCCATCCACGCAGATGGAACGCGTAGCGATTGCTCTCGCGGATGCGCGAGTCCGGCAGCATCACCTCGTCTTCGAAGCCGAGCCGGGTCTCGCCCTCGCGCAGAAACACCCGATAGGTCGAGTAGGCGCGCTCGACCGGGTCGCGCAGCGTGCAGATGACGCGGCAGTTCGGAATATGGCGCGCGATTCGCTCGCGAACCTCGGGTTTCTGGAAATAGGTCGGCGCAATCTCGCCGACCGGCCGGCCCGCCGGACAGTCGGTGAAATAGTCGCGGTACCATGCGATGCCCTTGTCGTAAAAGGAATCGAAAAACCGCGTTTCCTTGGTGCCCCGCGGAAGCGAAGCGCGCTGAAAGAGCACGCCGTGAAGCCATGTCGTGCCGGTGCGCGCCGGGCCGACAGCGATGAAGTCGGGCAGCCGCCCGAGGCCCGGATTGGGCGATTGATCGTTTGTGAGCAACTGCCATTCCCCCCGGAATCGGATCCGATAGCGCGCGCCCGTCGGGTCTTCTCACCGCCGGCCGCGACGGCCCCGCGCGCGCGATCGTTACGTCTCTGGCGACGAGATTTTAGCGTCTTTGGCCGGTGTCTGAAACCGTCCGATAGAAGCCAGCGCGCGATTGCGCGTGCTACGTCTCCGAACCGCTTGAACCCGCGCCGCCCGGCTTCTTCCACGCGGACAGGTCGCGGCCGATCATTTTTTCGAGCGCCTCGATCTCGGGCCGAAACCGCTCGCGCATCCGCCGGTCGAGCGCGGGATCGAGCGGGCCGAACTCGCCGCCGCCGCGGAAACTGAAGCGCCATACGCCGGCCTTGCGTAGCATCGTGATCGCCGCGCCCGCGTTGTGCGCCTCCAGCCATCGCCGCAGCCGCCACGCCTGCTCGGCCAGCAGCGCGATACGCGGGCCGTGCGTGACCCGATTCACCCGTTTGCCCAAAAGCGGCGAGCCGGCAAGCGGGATCGACGCTATGCCGATGAAGCCGCAGATGGCGTCCAGGAACGCCTGCGGCGTGCGCTCGAGGTCGTCGTAGAGCGCGACCAACACGCGTTCGGCGCCGAAGCGTTCGCGCCAGCGCGCCAGGTAGTGTACGTAGCGGCTGGCCTCGGCGGCCGGCGTCGTGCCCTCAGCCACTTCCTCGATCGTCGCCCGCGTCCATCCGTTGTGGCGCATGAGGCGGTAAAACGAATAGAGCCGATCGACCGGGTCGCGCAGCGTGCAGATGATGCGGCACTGCGGAATATGGCGTGCGATCCGCTCCGGTGCTTCGGGCGCGGCGAAGTAGTTGGGCGAAATCTCGCCCATCGGGAGCCCCGGCGCGCAATCGCGGAAGAACTCCAGGTACCACTCAATGCCCTTGTCGTAGTGATCGGAGAAAAAATCGGTTTCCTTGGTCTCGCGGGGGAGCCCGACATGTCCGCCGAGCGCGCGATAAAGCCAGGTGGTGCCGGTGCGCGGCGGTCCGATCGCGATAAAGTCGGGGAGACGCGCTCCCGCAGCCTGTTGTGGAGTTGCAGCCAAGCCCGGTTTCATCTCGAGGCTTCAACCTGCCCGCACAGCACGTGCGATGCGAGCGGGTATCGCGTCGGATTCAGGCTTCAATCAGGATGTCGTCGCCGTCGACACGCACGGCGAAGCAGCCGACCTTGACCCCAGGGTCGTCGAGGTTTTCGCCGTTGGTCACGTTGTACTCCCATCCGTGCCACGGACAGACTACGGTCGTGCCGATCAGATCGCCCTCGCCGAGCGGGCCGCCGCGATGGCGGCAGGAGTCGTCGATCGCATAGAAGCGGCCGCCCGCATTGAACAGCGCGATCTTGCGTCCGCCGGCTTCTACCGTTTTGCCGCGGCCGTCGGGAATTTCATCGCGCCGTGCGACTTTGACGAAGTTTGCCACGCGCCTGTATGCCTCCGTTTCTGCGCGCAAATTCTATGGGGCGGCGACCAGCCGATGCAACTTGGCCACGCACGCGCCGGCGCCGGCCGACTCTGTCAGGTCGTATACTCGGCGTTGATCTTCACGTAGTCGAAGCTGAAGTCGCAGGTCACGACGCTCGCGCGCGCTTTGCCGAGTTTCAGGTCGATCGTCAGTCCAAACTCGGGCTCCTTCATCCGCCCGGCCGCCGCCGCGAGCGCTTCGGTATGCAGCGCGCCGCGGCTGGCGATACGGATTCCCGCCATCTTGACCTCCATCCGCTCGAGATCGAGTGGAACGCCCGCCTTTCCGGCCGCCATTACGATTCGTCCGAAATTCGGGTCGCATCCGAAAAAAGCCGTCTTGACCAGCGGCGAATTGGCGATCTGCCGCGCGACGCGATCCGCGTCGGCGGCGCTGCGCGCTCCGCGAACCTCGATCGTGACCAGCTTGGTCGCGCCCTCGCCGTCGCGCACCAACTCGCGCGCGAGAGCGTTCGCTACCGCCGTGACCGCCTCGTCGAAGACGCCAAGTTCCCGGCCCTTGAGCACTCGCGCGCCGGCGGCGCCGCTCGCCATCAGGAGCAGCGTGTCGTTGGTGGACATGTCGCCGTCCACGGTGATCGCGTTGAAGCTTTGCGGGAGCGCGCGCTTGAGCGTGCGCTTGAGGTCGGGCGCGCCCACGGTGGCGTCGGTCACGATGAACGCGAGCATCGTCGCCATCTTCGGCTCGATCATCCCGGCGCCCTTGGCGCACCCGGCCACCGTAACCTCGGCGCCGCCGAGCTTAAGGTGCGCCGAGGCTACCTTGGGATGGGTATCGGTGGTCATGATCGCGCGCGCGAAGTCCTCGAGCGCGCCGGGCGAGAGCGCGCCAAGCGCGTCGCGAATCCCGGCGCAGTATTTCTTGAAGTCGTAGAGGTGCCCGATCACGCCGGTCGAGCATGGCGCCACCAGTTCGGGCGCGCATCCGACTCCCGCCGCGAGCGCCGCGCAGCAGTTGTGCGCGAGCTTGATTCCGGCCTTGCCGGTGAAGCAGTTGGCCGATCCCGAATTGGCCGCGACCGCCTGGAGGTGGCCGCGCCGGATGCGCTCCTGGGCGACGACGACGGGCGCCGCCTTGACCCGGTTGGTGGTGAAGACACCTGCCGCGGCGACCGGGCGATCGGCCACGATCACGCCGAGGTCTTTGCGTCCGGGCTCCTTGCGCAGGCCTGAGGCGACGCCGGCGAAGCGAAAGCCTTTTACCACCCGCGGTTCCAGGGTCAGTTCCATCAGGGACATAGCCTCCGACGGCGATTTATACGTGCCGTGTCCGCGACGGTGCAAGCGGCTGAGCCGAATGCGCGCGAACGAAATGCCCGGGTCTCTTCCTGGAAGTTCTGGATTACTTGCCGTGGCAGCGCTTGTATTTCTTGCCCGAGCCGCACGGACAGGGATCGTTGCGGCCGACCTTGTCGGTTTCGCGTTTGGCCGCCGCCGGCGCGTTGGGCGCGGGCGCCTGCTCGGTCTGGCCGCCGTGGCTCATTATCACCCGCTGCGGACGCTGCTGCTGTTCGAGCTGCTGCACGCTCTGCTCGCGCACGGTCTGCACCGAGAAGACCTTCTCGACCACGTCCGCCTGCATCGTGGTCATCAGCGCCTCGAACATCGCGAAGCCTTCCTTCTGGTACTCGACCAGCGGGTTCAGCTGGGCGTAACCGCGAAGCCCGATGCTCTCCTTCAGATGGTCCATCGCGAGCAGATGGTCCTTCCAGAGCGAGTCGAGCGTCTGCAGCATCACGATCTTTTCGATCTGCCGCATCACGGGCGGTGTGAATTCGGCCTCCCGCTGCTCGTAGAGCGCGCGCACGCGCTCGCCGGCGGCCTCGATCAGGTCGTCGGGATGGTCGATCTCGCCGCCTTCGGCGCTTTCGCGGAAATTGAAATGGAAGTGGAACTGCTTGTAGAAGGCGTCCTCGACCGCCTTCCAGTTCCACTCCTCGGGCGCGGCCTCGGTCTCGACGTGGGCCTTGACGATGTCTTCGATCAGCGCGTCGCACATGTCGACGATGTCGTCCTTGATCGGCGCGCCCGAGAGCAGTTGCTTGCGCCGATGATAGACGACTTCGCGCTGACGGTTCATCACGTCGTCGTATTCGAGCAGATGCTTGCGGATGTCGAAGTTGTGGGACTCGACTTTCTTCTGGGCGTTTTCGATCGCCTTGCTGATCCATCGATGCTCGATCGGGACGCCGTCCTCCATCCCGATCCGGCCCATGAGGCCCTTGAGTTTGTCGGCGCCGAAAATGCGCAGCAAGTCGTCCTCGAGCGAGAGGAAAAAGCGCGAGCTTCCGGGGTCGCCCTGCCGTCCCGAGCGCCCGCGCAACTGGTTGTCGATTCGCCGCGATTCGTGGCGCTCGGTGCCGAGGATGTGCAGGCCGCCGGCCTCGAGCACCTGCTCGCGTTCGGCCAGGCACTGGGCGCGGTACTTCTCGAGCGCGGCGCCGAAGTTTTCATCGTGCGGATCGCGCGTGCCAGCCTCGGCCGCGGCCATGAACTCCGGATTGCCGCCGAGCACGATATCGGTGCCGCGGCCGGCCATGTTGGTCGAAATCGTAACCGCGCCGAAACGGCCGGCCTGGGCCACGATCTCGGCCTCGCGCTCGTGGTTCTTGGCGTTGAGCACGGAATGCCTGATCCCGGTCTTTTTGAGCTGGTTGGCGACCCGCTCGGACTTTTCGATCGACACGGTGCCGACAAGCACCGGCTGGCCGCGCTCGTGGCAATCCCGAATCTCCTCGATCACCGCGTCGAATTTCTCGTCCTCGGTCTTGTAGATGACGTCGTGATTGTCGATCCGGATCATCGGCCGGTTGGTCGGCACGACCACCACGTCGAGGCCATAGATTTCCTTGAACTCGGCCGCTTCGGTGTCGGCCGTGCCGGTCATCCCCGCCAGCTTGTCGTACATCCGGAAATAGTTCTGGAAGGTCACGGTCGCGAGGGTCTGGTTCTCGGATTCGATCTTGACCCCTTCCTTGGCCTCGACCGCCTGGTGCAGACCGTCGCTCCAGCGCCGCCCGGGCATCAGCCGCCCGGTGAATTCGTCGACGATCACGACCTGGCCGTCCTTGACCACGTAATCGACGTCGCGCTTGAAGAGCGTATGGGCCTTGAGCGCCTGGTTGACGTGATGGACGAGCAGGATGTTGCGCGGGTCGTAGAGGTTATCGATGCCGAGCAGCGACTCGACCCGGGTCACGCCTTCCTCGGTTAGCGCCGCCGTGCGCAGTTTCTCGTCGATCGTGTAGTGATCCTCGACCTTGAGGCGCGGAATGACGCGGTCGACGACGTAATAGGTGTCGGTCGATTCTTCGGAAGCGCCGGAGATGATGAGCGGGGTGCGCGCCTCGTCGATCAGGATCGAATCGACCTCGTCGACGATGGCGAAGTGATGCGGCCGCTGGACGTAATCCTCCAGGTTGAACTTCATGTTGTCGCGCAGATAGTCGAAACCGAACTCGTTGTTCTGGCCGTAGGTGATGTCGCAGGCGTAGGCGGCCTTGCGTTCGGGATCGCTGATGCCGTGCACGACCACGCCGACGCTGAGACCGAGGAAGCCGTAAATGCGGCCCATCCACTCCGCGTCGCGCCGCGCCAGGTAGTCGTTGACCGTCACGATATGCACGCCGCGGCCGCTCAGCGCGTTGAGCACGGCGGGGAGCGTGGCGACCAGGGTCTTGCCTTCGCCGGTCTTCATCTCGGCGATCCGGCCTCGATGGAGCACCATCCCGCCGACCAGCTGCATGTCGAAATGACGCTGGCCGAGGGTGCGCCGCGCGCCCTCGCGCACTACGGCGAAGACCTCGGGCAGAACGTCGTCCAGCGCTCCGGCGCGTTCCTCGTCATCGTCGATCGCGCTTATCCTGGCCTTCCATCCGGCGATCCGCTCGCGCAGGCGCTCGTCGCTCTCGGCCGCGATCTGTGGTTCAAGCTCGTTGATCGCAGCGACGGTCGGCCGCATCCGTTTGAGGTCGCGGTCGTTCTTCGAGCCAAAGACTTTGCTGAAAGCTGAAGCCATTTTCAGGAAACCAATATAGCGGGAGCAGCGGGCGCGGGTCGATGCGCACCGGAATTTCTCAATTTTACCTCGGCGCCGGACGATTTTCAGCGGGCACGGGTTTCTGGCGCGCGCGTCCTTGCCGACGGTCGATTCAAGCCGTTCATCTCTGCTTCAAAATGCCTAGCGTTCGATGCGCACGGCCGAATCGACCTGCGGTCCGAGAAAACGGCGCCCCACGCGGATGAACCGGTCGGGCGTTTCCGTCACGAAGAAGCTCTGTGTGCCGCGCCCGCCGCGCCGCGCCAGTTCGAGCGCAACGAGGCGCTTGTGCACTGCCGCTGCGGTTGCGGTCGCCGAATCCACCAGCCGCACTCCCGCGCCGAGCACCCGCGCGAAGGTCGTGCTCAGCAGCGGATAGTGAGTGCAGCCGAGCAGCAGCGTGTCGATGCCGCTTAGCTTGAGGCTCTCCAGGTAATGGGCGACCGTACGCTCGGCCACTTCGCCCTCGGTCCATCCCTCCTCAACCAGCGGCACGAGCAACGGGCAGGCGCGGGTGTAAATCTCGATCCCGGGGCGCAATCGCAGCAGCGCGCGCGTGTACGCGCCGGAGGCGATTGTCGCCTCGGTGCCGATCACGCCGATTTTGCCCGAGCGCGTGGCGCGCAGCGCCGCCTGCGCGCCGGGTTCGATTACGCCGGCCACCGGGACCGCCGTCTCGCGCGCTATATCGTCGAGCGCCACGGCGCTCGCCGTGTTACACGCGACCACCAGCATCTTGACGCCCTTGGCGAGCAGGAACCCGGTGTTTTCGCGCGAGTACTGCGCGATCACCTCGCGCGACTTGGTGCCATAGGGCAGCCGGGCGGTGTCGCCCAGGTAGATGAAGTCCTCGTGCGGCATCAGTTCGACCAGCGCCTTGAGCACGGTGAGGCCGCCGATGCCGGAGTCGAAGACGCCGATCGGCGCATCACTCACGGGTCCGGCGTCTCCTCCGGACGCAGGTGCGGGAAGGCGATCACATCGCGGATCGAGGGTGAATCGGTCAAGAACATGACCAGCCGGTCGATGCCGACGCCCATGCCGGCCGTTGGCGGCATGGCGTACTCGAGTGCGCGCACGTAGTCGGCGTCGTAGAACATGGCCTCCTGATCCCCGCGCTCCT
>DATJXN010000039.1 GCA_035500095.1 Candidatus Binataceae bacterium | reverse complement strand
GGACACGACATCCACCGCTGTGTGTAAATGATGAGGCCGCAACCGCGCTGTTGACCGAGGCTCGCTTCGCACGGGTAACATCGTGCATCTAGCTGGCGGGCGCCCGCTCCCGCTCAAAGCGGCGCGAAAAGCCCGCGCCCGTCGAAGATGGCCGATCGAACGCAAATCGCGCTTGCGCTGGCGTTATGGATGATCGTTGGCGCGGCAGCGTTCGTGGTTTACGAGTCTCTGCCCGCCGAGGTGGCCGGCTACCAGGACTTCAAACCCTACCATGGCGGAGCGCTGGCGTTGCGGCGCGGTGTCGATCCCTACGGCGGAGATTTCGCGGCGGTCTTCGCGAAGTTGGGCGATCCGATGGGCAAGCTGTCGGCATGGGAGCGCGCCGAACCGCAACTTGATACTCCCGCCTGGCTGCTGCTCTTCGAGCCGTTCACGTTTCTTGAGCCCCCGGATGCCTATCGCGCGTGGGCCGCGTTCAACCTGCTATGTCTTGGGGCTGCGCTCCTGATTCTAATCCGCGAGCTCGGACCGTCCGGCGCGCCTGGATGGACGGTCGCGGCGGCGATGCTGCTCTACCCGCCGATCGCAATCAATTTCTGGTTCGCGCAGAGCGAAATCGTGCTGCTGCTGATCTTCGTGCTGGCGCTGGCGGCAGTCCGCCGCCAGCATCATGGCGTTGCCGGCGCGATTCTCGCCGCCGCGGCGTTGCTCCGCGCCTATCCGCTCGGGATGTTCGGTTACCTGGTCGCGCGGCGCGCCTGGCGCGCCTGCGGCTACTTCATCGGCACGTCGATACTCGGTTGTGCGGCGGTGGTTGCGTCTGCGGGGTTCGCGCCGGCGGCAAGCTTCGTGCGCGTCGCGGCGGGCGCATTGCTGACGCACTCAAGCGGGGTGCCCGCCGGCCTGCTGAAGCATCCGGCGAATCTCAACCTAGGCGCGTTCGTGCACCTTGTGGCGGGCGATCGCGGATGGGCGTCCGCCGCGGCGCTCGCGATCGAGTTGGCCGCGGCCGCCTTCGTTGCGGCCGCCGCGCCCGGCGACGACCGCTACGGCTGCGGCTTCGCGCTCTGGCTGGTCGTGATCACGATGCTCTCGCCGGTCGCGTGGCCGCAGTTCCTCGTTTGCCTGGTGCCGCTCTATGTGGGAATCGCGGCGGCCCGGTATGAAAAGCGGCTGCCGCGGCGAGTGCTGAACCTTGCCGGCGCGAGCTATCTGGCGGCATTGCTGATGGGCGGCCCGTTGGGGTTTCTTGCTCGCGGCCTCGCGCGCACGAGCGCTCCGCACCTGCATTTTTCATACTTTCTGCCGGCGGAAGCGGCGTTCGTCTCTCTCGTGTGCGCCTATTTCGCCGCCTATTTTGCCGCTCATTTCGAGTCATCGAGCGCGGCCGCCTCGAGATGCAGCCAGGAGCAGAGGGGAGGGCGGTCAGACCTCGCGCCGTCTCGAATTAGGCCGCGATCTGTAGGACGATGAGGCAGCGGATAGTGGCCGGCGTGATGCGCCCGGCGGCGTCGCTCATTGCCGCGCGCTTAGCTCGGGCCACATCAATCGACAGGAGGGCGAGCATCGATGTCAAAGGATGATTTCTCGGGCATCGGCGAGGTGATTCGCAAGGCCAGCGAGGCGTTCGCGGATACGCTCTCGGCGGTGAACAAGGCGGTCATGGATTTTGGCGCGCAGGCCGGCGCCTCCGCCGACCGCGAGCAGATGGTCGAGACGTGGCTGCGCGCCGCGCGGATGAGCAAGGACGGGATGGTGAATGCGCTTGAGCAGGGCTTCCAGTGGTGGGAGCGGCAGATCCGCGATCAGGTGCGCCGCAGCGCCGGGGCCAGCGCGGAAAAGCGCGGCACCAATCCGATGGAGGCGTGGGCGGAGAACTGGCGCAAGGCGACCGAGGCGTTCGGCGCCTCGGATAAATGGACCGAGGAGGCGCGCAAGCAGGCCGAGTCGGTCCAGAAGACGCTGCAGGACGGGCTTCGCGCGTGGCAGCGGATGTGGGAGCCGGAGCGGAAATCGAAAGAATAAATGAGCCCGAATCGCAGCTCGGCGATCGCGGCTCAGAGATTGTTCTTGTAGTCGAGGTCGACGAAACGGTCGATTTTGGCTTCCGCGTCCGCGCCGTCGCTCGCGCGGGCCAGGTATTTGCCCCATGAAAAGGGGATCCGTGCGCTCCAGCTCTCGGGCTTCCAAAGCTGCGATCGGATGAGGGCCTTCGCGCAGTGGAAGAAGCACTCGCGCACGCTTATCCGGATCGCAAGCTGGGGCGCCGAGCCGTTGGCGGCGAGCCGCGCGAGCAGCGCCGGATCCACGATCAGTTCGGCCGTCCCGTTCACCCGCAGCGTCTCGTCGGTGCCGGGAACCATGAAGATAATCCCGACCCGGGAAGTCTCGAGGATGTTCTGCAGGCCGAAGAGCAGCTTGTTGCCCTTGCCATCAGGGATCACCAGGGTGCGCGGATTTTCGACCGCGACGAAGCCGGGCGCACCGCCCTTGGGCGAGACGTCCTGATTGCCCGCCGAGTCCGCCGTTCCAAGCACCAGGAAGGGCGAGCGGGCGATGAAGCCGGTTGCCGTCTCATCGAGCGCGGTGAGCAGCTTGCGCGGGGTGGCCGGATGCGGTTCGCCGAGGAGCGCGCGCAGTTGCTCGATGCTGGTAATCCGATGGCTGGCAATCCGATGGTCGCCGGAGTTTTCCATTTTCGATGCTCCCCTCGCGTCCGCGCCGCGCATCGATCAGCCTCTAGCATTTAGCGCCGCCGCCGAACAGCACCCGCGGTCCATGCGCGCCGCCACCGCACCCCTTGTATGTAGCGGAAGTAGTAGAACCATCAACAGACGTGGCGCGGCAGGCCGGTGCACCTCTGGGGAAAGTACCCCGTCTAGCAGCGAAGGTCGCCGCGCCTTCACGGCGCTCAAGCCCGAACGGTTGTAAGGGAAGGAAATCCCGGATTGCAAGGCTGGGCAAGCAGCGCGATGAGGTGCGGTGATGGCGGATGCAAAACGGTTTGTCGGGATCGACGTGGCCAAGGCGCAGTTGGACGTGGCGCTGGGGCCTAAGGGAGAGCGCTTTGCGGTGGCCAACGACGAGCGCGGAATCAGCGCGTTGCTTAAGCTACTTGAACCCGCTGACTTAATGATTATCGAAGCGACCGGCGGTCTGGAGGTGCCCGTCGCCAGCGCGCTGGCGACGGCGGGAATCGGGGTGGCCGTGGTCAATCCACGCCAGGTGCGCGACTTCGCGCGTGCCACGGGGCGGCTGGCCAAGACCGACGCGCTCGACGCACAAGTGCTGGTGCGCTTTGGCGAGGCGGTTAAACGCCAGGTACGAGCGTTGCCGGACGCGCAGGCCCAGGCGCTCGAAGCTCTGGTCAACCGCCGGCGCCAACTGGTTGAGATGCTTACGGCGGAAAAGAACCGCCGGGCCAACTCGCCCAAGGTGATCCATAAAAGCATCGATGAGCACATCCGCTGGCTGGAAAAGAGGCTTGCCGGGTTCGACGACGAACTCGCCGGCCTGGTCCGCGAGACCCCCATCTGGCGCGAGCGCGACGAGTTGCTCCGCTCGGTGCCCGGAGTCGGCAAGGTGCTCTCGACCACCCTCCTCGCGCACTTGCCCGAGCTGGGCGCACTTAATCGCAAACAAATCGCCGCGCTGGCCGGACTGGCGCCCTTTAGCCGCGACAGCGGTGGCCTGCGCGGCAGCCGTTGTATCTGGGGCGGACGCGCCCAGGTCCGGCGCGTCCTGTACATGGCCGCGGTCTCCGCCGTTCGTTCCAATCCAGTCATCAAGAATTTTTACGCCCAGTTGCGGGCACGCGGTAAATACCCTAAATCGGCTCTCACCGCCTGCATGCGCAAGCTACTCGTGATTCTCAACTCCATGCTGCAAAACAAAACTCACTGGCACGCCACCGCGCTCATGTCCTCTACCTCAGCCCTTTCACCCCTCTTGAGCGCGGTTTCTGAACACGGTTGCTGCTAGCGCAATTCACTCGCCAGCGCGCGCATCGCCGCGCCCAGCAACTCCACTTCCTCGTCGCTGGTCCAGGGCGAGTAGGTCACGCGAAAGCCGTTGGGCTCAAACGGCGGGCGCTGCGGCTTGATCGCGACGCCAAAACGCCGGAGCGCCGCCTCGGCGAAATCTCCCGATCGCACCTGTGGCGGCAGGGCGTAGGCGAGGATTCCGGGCGCGTGCGCGCCGTCCCATCGCGCCGCGGTATTTTCGTACAGTCCGTCGAGCGTCGCGCTGATTCGCTCGCGCAGCCGCATCAGGGTATCGACGCGAAAGGGAAATTCCTCGGCGCAAGCGTTTAGCGCTTCGGCCATCCCGGCGAATGCCGCGCAGTTGAGCGTGCCGGATTCGAGTTCGCCGCCGCCCCCGCGGAGAAAATCCGGCCCCGTCCAGGCGAGAGTGTTGGCGCCGAGAAAACGCGCGCTGGTCCAGAGCCCACCCGTGCCCGTCGGGCCGAAGAGCCATTTGTGGCCCGTGTGCGCGTACGCCCAGGCCTTGATTCGCGTCACGTCGACCGCGACCTGTCCCAGCGCCTGTGCGCCGTCGACGATATACGGGATCTCCTGTTGTTCGAGGATTGCTCCCGCTTCTTCGACCGGCATCACGCGCCCGTCCTTGCACGAGACCTGCGAGAACACGACGAAGCCGGGACGGCGCCGACGGATCAGTTCGCTAAGCTTGTCGAGAAACTCGGCCGGGGAGCCGGACGCGATCGTTGCGACCTCGATGCCGCGCGCAGCGAGGCGCGCGAGCGGCCAGATGACGCACGGATGCTCCTGGTCGGTGGTGACGACGGTTGCGCCCCCGCCGAGCGTCGCGCCGAGGATGCTTAGCGCAAGGTTGAGAGCGGTTGAGGAGTTGGGCAGCAGCGTGACGCCGCCGCTCTCGCCCGCGCCGAGCAACGCGCGCGCCGCAAGACGCGCCCGCTCCAGCGTGGCCTCGAGCAGGCGCCATCCGTCCTCGCAGAAGAGCAGGCGCGCGAACTCGCGATCGGCGGCTTTTACTCGCTTGACCACGCGATCGCAGGGCCGAGCCAGGCCGCCCTGGTTGAAGTAGGCTTTGACCGTGGTGCGCCTGGGCATCGGGAAAACTTCGCTCTCCGAACCGCGTGTGCCGCGCCCGGTTTCGTTCAGGGCGTCTTCGCCCGGCGCGCCGTCGGGTCGAAGAGGCTCTCTTCGCGCGGCGGCCCGCCCCACAATCGGCGGCAGAGCGCGTAGGCGGGATACGTCGTTGCCGCGAGCGCGACCGCGACGATGAAGTCGGTCTTGATGCCGCCCTGGCTCAGGGCGAGGCCGAAGGTCGCGCACCACGTCAGCATCGGCAGCGCCGCGACCAGATAAAGTCCGGTCCTCCCGCCGCCGATCATGAACAGGCCGTCGCGCACGGGGCGCCGCCGGCGCATCGCCAGCAGCGCGCCCAACTCAAGCGCCAGCGCGCCCATGTAGAAGAAGACGTCGAGAATCACCAGGGTGACGAAGCCGAGCGGCACCAGCATCGTGAAGAGCACGCAGCAGGCGAGGATCGATTTGCCCGGCGTCGCGGTGACGCGCCAGATATCGGCGAGCCATCGCGGCAGATAGCTCTCGCGCGCCAGCACGAACGGCATCCGCGACACCCAGAGCAGCGCGGCGGTGAAGATCGAAAACGCCGACACCATCCCGCCGAGCGCCAGCGCCGCGCCCAGCGCCGGGCCGCCAAGCTGCCGCCCGATTTCGGAGTACCATCCGGTCACCCACTTGGCGCCGCTGCTCGCGCCCGAGAGGGCTACGCCGAGCGGCAACAGGTAGCCGAACACTACCATCGGCAGTGCGATGGCGAGTGCCCATTGGTAGGTGCGGCGCGGGTCGCGAATTTCGCCCGCGATCACGCTCGCGTTTTCCCATCCGCTGAAATTCCAGATGATGATCGTGAATCCGCCGCCGAGCGCAAACGCGAAGTCCGGTCCGAAAATCCGCCCGCTCGGCGGACGCCATTGCACGAGGTGGCCGAAGCCGAGTATCACCAGCGCCGCGAACGGCGCCAGCAGCAGCGCCGTCAGCGCGATCGCGCTCTCGCCGGCGGGCCGCACGCCGAGGAAGTTGAGCAGGCCGGCGAGCCATACCAGCGCGATCCCGACCACGAGCTGGCCGGCGGTGCCGAGCGGATACAGGAAGGCCAGGTAAGCGCTGAACAGGACCGGGTAGATCGCCATGTCCACCGCCGTATAGAGCAACGTCAGATAAGCCTCGGCAAAGCCCGGGAACGGCCCGAGCGCCTCCTTGACCCAGAAATAGAAACCGCCCTCGACCGGCATCAGCGCATTCAGCTCGGCCGCCATCAACGCCGTCGGTATGCTGAGCGTGAGCGGCACCGTCACGCAGAGCAACAGCGTGAGACGCGGACCTGCGATCCGCACCGCATCCTCGGTCCCGTACGCACCGCCGCTTACCACCAGGTAGACGACGCAGATGAGCGAGAGCAGACCGAGCTTGCCCCCCTGCATCGCGATCGCGGTGCGCGCGCCTTGTGGCGCGACAGCCCCCGGGGCCATACCGCGGCCCGCGGAACCGCTACGATCCGGGCTCGGTTGTCTCATCAGGGGTAGGCTCTAGCCGAGCGTCGGCGCGGGCACAAGGCTCGTGGGATTGCGCAGGGGTGGGTTCGCGCGCAAGACTTATAAGCGGTGCAGATTCGACGTATAGTAAAGGCGCCGGTCTGCAACGGCGCGTACGGTCGAGCTTAAAAAATCCTTTGCCATCGAGTCATTTGTCTTTGTGCTAATCGCAAAACAATCCGATCTGCGCGATCGCTCGCGCTTGGTTAATCTGTCGCCGCATCGCCTCTGGCGCCCGCTTGCGGTCGCGCTCGCCGCCGCGGCGGCGTTGATGCTTGGCGCCGGATGCGCGCAGCGGGCGTCAGGCACGAGGCTTCAGCCCGCTGGCGCGGCGTCCGCCGGTTCGCCCGGCCAGGCCGACGCGCAACAGTCGCCGTTCGGCGGCAAGCCGGCGGTGGATATTCCGCCGCAGGCCAAGGCGATGGGCGCGTTCCTGCAGGCCGAGGTCGCGACCGAAGAGGGCGACCGCACCGAAGCGCTGAAAGCGCTCGAGGAAGCCGTGCAGTACGACCCGGGCAACGCCACGCTGCGCGTGACGCTGGCGACGCTTTACGTGCGTGACGGCCGTCTCGCGGATGCGCGCGTGCAGGCCGATCAGGCGGTCAAGCTCGAGCCGGGCTCGGCGCGCGCCCTGCTGCTGGCGGCCGGAATCGACTCGGCGCTGGGCGACGATGCTACCGCCGAGCAGGATTACAAGGAAGTGATCCGGATTTCCCCCAAGAACCAGGAGGCCTACCTGTTCCTGGGCACGCAGTACGCCAAGCGCGGCGACTATGAAGAGGCGCGCAAGGTGTTCGAGCAGTTGATTGCGCTCGACCCGCAATCTTTCCTGGGCTACTACTACGCCGGGCGCACGATGCTGGCGGCGGGCAACTACTCGGCCGCCGACCGCTACTACAGCAAGGCGCTCGATCTGAATCCGCAATCAGAGCTCGCCCTGCTCGATCTCGCCACGCTGCGCGAGGACCAGGGGCGGCGCGACGACGCGGTCGCCATCTACAAGAAGGTCCTGCAGATCAATCCCAACGACGATCGCGCGCACCGGCGCCTCGCCGAACTGTACTTTGCCGCGCATGCCTCGTCCGAGGCTCCGGTAAAGCCGGCGCCCGCGCCCGAGAAGGTCGAAATCAGTCCGAGCGACACGCGCACCAAGATCGGGCTTCTGTATTTCGAGCGCGGCGACTTTGACCGCGCGGCCACCGAGTTCAACCTGGTGCTCGGCGCCGAGCCCGACAACTACCGCGTCCACTACTATCTCGGCACCGCCTACAGCGAACTCACCGACTACGACAAGGCGGCCAAGGAGTTCGAACGGATTCCCGAGAGCAGCGAGCACTACGTCGAATCGCGCCTGCAGCTCGCCTACATCTACGACAAGCAGCACGAGTACGATCAGGCGCTTACCGCGCTCAACCAGGCGCTGGCCAAGAAGCCCGACGATACCGAGATTCTGGGCTTTACCGTCGGCGTCTACCAGGAAAAGAAGGACTATCCGACCGCGATCAAGCTTGCGCAGCGGATGGTCGCGCTCGCGCCGAAGAACGACAAGTACCACTTCACGCTCGGCGCGCTGTATGACGAGAGCAAGCAGCGCTCGGCCAGCATTGACGAGATGCGCAAGGCGATCGAGCTGAATCCGAAGAACGCGCAGGCGCTCAACTACCTCGGCTACACCTTTGCCGAGGACGGCGAGCATCTTGACGAGGCCGAACGGCTGGTCAAGCGCGCCCTCGCGATCGAGCCCGAAGATGGTTTCTATATCGACAGTCTCGGATGGGTCTATTATCGCAAGGGCGAATACGGCAAGGCGGCGGAGCAGCTCGAACGCGCGGTCAACCTGACCGGCGACGATCCGACGATCACCGAGCATCTGGGCGACGCCTACGCCAGGTTGGGCCGCGCCGAACAGGCCGGGCAACAGTACGAGGATGCGCTCAGGCGCTCCTCCGACCAGGAGCAGATGGCGCGGCTCAAGGGAAAGTTGCAGGCCCTGCGCAATGTCGGCAGCGCGAGTCACTGACAGGTTTAATTCCGGCTCGCCGCATCCGCCGCGCCGTCGCGCGCGCGCCGCTGCAGTAGTGGCCGCGCTCGTGCTCGCGCTCGGCCAGCTTTCAGCGTGCGCGCTCACCTCGAGTGCGCCGCCGCCCGCGCCAACGCCCGTCGCCATTACCCCGGCCGCCACCGCGATGATCGCGGCGCTCGCCGATCGCGAGCGCTCGCTGCACTCGATCCAGAGCGGAGCGATCATGGACTACAGCGCCGCCGACGGCCATCACTTCCGCACCCACGAAGAGATCGCGCTCGCGCGCCCGGCCAGCATGCGGGTCGAGGCGATCGCGCCCTTCGGCGCCACGATGGTGCTCGCGGCGGACGACGCGGGGCGGCTCATGATTTTCGATCCGGGGAAAAACGTCCTGATGAGCGGGGGCGCGAACGCCGCGACACTCGAGCGCTACGTGCGGATTCCGCTCGAGCCGCCGGCCGCGGTTGACCTGCTGATGGGGCTTGCGCCCGATCCGTCTCAGCTCTCGGTGCCGCCCGATTCGGTCGCCGATGCGGACGGGATGACGGTAGTGACGTGGCGCACCGCCGACGGCGGCACGCGCGATCTCGGTTTCACCGGCGGGCAGCTTGCGATGGTGCGAGAGCGCGACAAGGCCGGCGTCCAGCGCTATGACGTTCGCTACAGCGACTGGCGCGACGCGGGCGGCGCCAACTTTCCGCACAAGGTCCAAGCCGGCTTTCCTGGGAGCAACCTCACGCTCCGTTACAACGCGCCCGCGCTCAATCCCACGCTCGCGCCCGCCCTCTTCGTTCTGACGCCGGCGCCGGGTACCCGGATGATTATCATCGACGGGGGCGCGGTGGCGGGAGTGGCCGGCTGAACGCACGCCGATGAGGCTTGGCCGCGCGCTCGCCGTCTGGCTCTGCTCCGCGCTCGTGGCGGCGGCCGCGCTCGCAATGTCCGGATGCCGCGTGCAGCAGCCGCCGAGCCAGCACGAACGCGAGCAGATTCTCTACCAATCGACCATCAGCGACCCGCGCACGTTTAATCCGATCCTGCTCACCGATTCCGCCTCGGGCGAGGTGGTCGGCGATCTGTTCGAGGGGCTGGTCAGGATAAATCCGAAAACGACGCTGCCGGAGCCGGGCCTTGCCGAGAGCTGGGAACTTGGCGACGGCGGCAAGACGATCGTTTTTCATCTGCGCCGCGGCGTCAAATGGTTCGACGGGCAGCCGTTCACCGCGCGCGACGTGGTCTTTACGATGCGCGTGATTTACGACCCGCGCGTGCCGAATATCGAAGAGCCGAGCCTCACGGTTGACGGCAAGCCGCTCAAGGTCGAGGCGCTCGACGACTACACGGTGCGGATGACGATGCCGCGGGTGTTCGCGCCGCTGCTCTACGCGATCGGCGTTCCGATCGTGCCCGCGCATCTGCTCGAGACCGCGCTCGAGGCCGGCAAGTTCAATCACACCTGGGGCATCAACACGGCGCCGGACAAGATAGTCGGCCTGGGGCAGTTCGAGATGGCGCGCTATGTCCAGGCGCAGTTCGTCCATTTCAACCGTAATCCCGACTATTGGATGCGCGACGAGCGGGGCGAGCGGCTGCCGCGGCTGCATGGCGAGACGTTGCAGATCGTGCCCGACGGCAACGCGCAGTACCTGCGCTTCCTCGCCGGGCAGATCGACACCTACAGCCCGCGTCCCGAGGAAGTCGTCGATCTGCGGGACAAGCAGAAGCAACTCGGGATAACGCTCAAGGAAATCGGGATCGATACGGGCTCGCTGTTCTTCGCCTTCAACCGCAACCCCAAACACTACATCCGCAACGGCGTGACCGACCCCAGGTACCACTGGTTCACCGACCTCCGCTTCATGCGCGCGATCGCGCACGCGGTGGACAAGCAGGGGATGATCAATCTCTGCTTTCACGGGCTCGCCGTGGCGGCGGTCTCCGACATCTCGCCGGCCAACAAGGTTTTCTACAATCCCAATCTCAAGGACTACGATTACAGTCTCAAGGAAGCGGCCGACCTGCTAGAGGCGGCGGGGTACCATCTGAAAAACGGCGTGCGCTACGACCCCGACGGCAACCGGCTGGAGTTCAATCTCGCGACCAACACCGGAGTCAACGTGCGCGACGAGATGTGCGTCATCCTGCAGCAGGACCTCTCGCGCATCGGGATCAAGGTCAACTACCGGCCGCTCGAATTCACCACGCTGGTCGACAAGCTCGACTCGACCTACGACTGGGACGTGGTGCTGATCGGCTTTACCGGCGGAATCGAGCCCAACAACGGCGCCGACTTCCTGCGCTCGTCCGGCGCGCTGCATCTGTGGTATCCGAAAGAACCCGCGCCGGCGACGCCGTGGGAGGCCGAGATCGATCGGCTGCTGGAAGAGGGCACGATGGTGATGGATCCGACGAAGCGCGCGCCCTACTACTGGCGTATCCAGGAAATCCTCCACGACCAGCTGCCGATCATCGAGACCGTGCGGCAGGAGCGCTACGAGGCGTGGAAGAACACGCTCGAGAATTTCCAGCCGACGGTGTGGGGCAACTACAAGCCCGAGTGGATCGAGTTCCGGCCCGAGTAGCCGCGGGCCGCGCAAGCGATGGCCAGGTTCCTGACAAAGCGCCTGCTCAACATGATCCCGCTGATCGTCGGGATCACGTTCCTCTCGTTCCTGGTGATGTCGCTCGCGCCGGGCAACTTTCTCACGAACCTAAAGCTCAATCCGGCGATCTCGCCCCAGGTGATTCGCCAGCTCGAGGCGCAGTTCGGCCTCGATCAGCCGCTGCTCGTGCGCTACGCGAAGTGGCTGTGGCAGGTGATGCATCTCAATCTCGGGCTCTCGATGAGCTACCGGGTCAACGTGACCTCGCTCATCGCAGCGCGCGCGTTCAACACCGTGATCCTGGCGCTCGCGAGCATGATCTTCGCCTGGGCGGTGGCGATCCCGATCGGCATCGTGGTCGCGGTCAAGCAGAACTCTATCTGGGACCGCGTGCTCTCGTTCCTCGCCTTCTTCGGGATGTCGGTGCCGAATTTTTTTCTCGCCTTCCTGATGATGTATTTGGCGCTGCGCACCGGATGGTTTCCCGTCGGCGCCACGTTTTCGCCCTACTACGAGAGCCTCGGCACCTGGGGCCGCATTGCCGACCGCATCAACCATCTCATCCTGCCGGTGTTCGTGCTCGGCGTGGCGGGAATGGCGTCGCTGATGCGCCTGATGCGTTCGCAAATTCTCGAGATCAAGAATTCCGAGTTCGTGCGCACGGCGCGCGCCAAGGGATTGCCTGAGCGGGTCGTGATGTACAAGCACGTGCTGCGCAACGCGCTCAATCCGTTCGTCACGCTCGCGGGCTACGGACTCGCCGACCTGCTGGGCGGTGCGGCGCTGATCGAAGCCGTGATGAACCTGCAGGGGCTGGGTCTGCTGCTGCTCGACGCGGTGCGCTCGCTCGACATCTATCTCGTGATGGGCTCGGTGCTGATGGGCACCGTGCTGCTGCTGCTGGGCAATCTGCTCGCGGATATCGCGTTGGTGATGGTCGATCCGCGCGTCGATTTCTCCTCGCTGAGCGCGGATTGAGCATGGCGGCTTCTCACGCAGCGCTCCCCGGCAATCGCGCGCAGGCCTCGGCGCCGGCGCGGTCGGGGGCCTCGCGCGCGCGCAGGATAAGCGGCGCGCTGGGGCGTGAATGGCGGCGCGCGTCGTGGGTAGTGCGGCTTTCGATCGTCTGTCTGCTGACGTTCTATGTTTTCGCCGCGGCCTCACCGCTGATCGCGCCCTACGATCCGATCCGCCAGTATCGCAATCTGCCCGATTGCCCGCCGATGCGGCTCCATCTGGCGCCGCCGGCCGAGTGGGGGCGCGGATTTTTGTACGCGCATCCGATGCGCCTCAGCGATGCAGCCGCCCGCCTCTACGCGCCCGAGCTTGCGCACAAGACCTACGTGCGCTTTTTTCACGACGGCCATCTCTTCACCACCGAGTCGCCCGACGCTCCCTGGTTCATCATGGGCAGCGACGGGCTCGGCCGCGATCTCTTTTCGCGAATCGTTTACGGTGCGCGCGTCAGCATGTGCATTGGCCTGATCGGCGTCTTCATCACCTTCTCGCTGGGCATCGTGGTGGGCGCGTTCTCGGGCTACGTCGGCGGGCTGACCGACAATCTGATCATGCGCTGGTCGGAGATCGAAATGTCGCTGCCCTCGTTCTATTTCCTGCTCGCGCTGGCCGCCGTGATTCCGTCGGGCGTAAGCCCGGTGATGACCTTCTTTATGATCGTCGCGATCATGAGCTTCATCGGCTGGGCCGGTTTCGCCCGGATCATCCGTGGAATGGCGGCTTCGGTGCGATCGCGACCGTACGTCGAAGCGGCGCGGGCGCTCGGCGCCTCCCGCACGCGCCTGATTTTCCTCCACGTCATCCCCTCCGTGATCGGCTACGCGATCGTCGCCGCGACGCTTTCGATTCCCGGCTTCATCCTGGGCGAGAGCGCGCTCTCGCTGCTCGGCCTGGGGATCCAGGAGCCGGCCGCAAGCTGGGGCAATCTGCTGGCGCAGGCGCAGGACGTACAGAACCTCGCGCGCTATCCGTGGATCCTGATTCCGGGCGTTTTCATTTTCCTGACCGTAATGTCATTCAACTTCCTCGGCGACCATCTGCGCGATCGCCTCGACCCGGGCAACCTGGGCTAGGTGGCGTCCGCGGCGGCGTCTGAGGCCGTCGAAAATCTGACGAGAGGTGATCCGGAGATGAGCGGCAACGACGAACTTATGTGGCTCGACGCGACCGGGCAGGCCGAGCTCGTCGCGAAAGGGACGGCCAAGCCGGCCGAACTGGTCGAGGCCGCGATCGCGCGAATCGAGCGGCTGAACCCACGGCTCAATTGCGTCATCTTCACGCGCTACGACAAGGGGCGGGCGGAGGCGCGCGAGCGCGACGCCCTCCCCGACGGCCCCTTTCGCGGCGTGCCATTCCTGATGAAAGATCTGCTCCAGACGACGGAGGGTGAACCATTCAGCTGGGGATGGAAACCCTTCAAGGAGGCGAAACTGGTGGCGGCCGCGACCTCGTATGTTGCGGCCAAGTTCCGCGCATCCGGCCTGATTACGCTTGCGCAGAGCACGGTGCCCGAGTGGGGCGCGACGCTCTCGACCGAGACGCGCGCCTGGGGCGCGACGCGCAATCCGTGGAACGCTGCGCGGATCGCCGGCGGCTCAAGCGGGGGCGCCGCGGCGGCGGTCGCCTCGGGGATGGTGGCGATCGCGCATGGGAACGACGCCGGCGGCTCGGTGCGGATTCCGGCGTCGTTCTGCGGGCTGGTCGGGCTGAAGCCCTCGCGCGGCCGAACCTCGCTCGGGCCCGCGCACGCCGAGTTTTGGCACGGGCTCTGTGAAGAGGGCGCGCTGGTGCGCTCGGTGCGCGACGCCGCGGCCGCGCTCGACGTGATCGCGGGCTACATGCCCGGCGATCCGTGGACCGCGCCGCCGCCCGCGCGTCCGTTTCGCGACGAGGTTGGCCAGGCGCCGGGCCGTCTCAGGATCGGCTTCATGGATCGCGCGCCGGCCTGCCATCCCGGGCTTCATCCGGAGTGCGCGGCGGCGGTGCTCGGCGCGGCGAAGCTGCTCGAGTCGCTAGGCCATCGGGTCGAGCGGAATTCGCCGGCGGTGCTTGACGATCCCACGCTGACCTCGGCGTTCGGCCGCGTCGTCGCTGGCGGTGTCGCGCGGCAGGCGGCTGCGGTCGAGCCGATGCTCGGGCGTGCGGTCGGCCCGGACGATTTCGACGAGTGGACGTGGTTTCTGGTCGAGCGCGGTCGGCGCATCAAGATCGTTGAGTACCTGGCCGCTTGCGAATGGTTCAACCATTTCTCGCGCGCGGCGGCCGGATGGTGGAGCGGCGGATTCGACGTGCTGGTGACGCCGACGATGGCCATGCCCGCACCGGAGCTGGGAATTTTCAAAACCCGCCCGGGCGAGCATCCGCGCAACGTCGGCGTGCGCCTGAACGAGGTCAGCCCGTTCACCGCGCCGTGGAATATCGCGGGCCAGCCCGCGATCTCGCTGCCGCTGCACATGACGCCCGACGGATTGCCGGTCGGCGTGCAGCTGGTCGCGGCTTACGGACGCGAAGATCTCCTGCTGCGGCTGTCCTCGCAGCTCGAGCAGGCCGCGCCCTGGGCGGATCGCCATCCGCGGGTGCAGGCTTAGGCAACCGCTGGGAACCTATTCCTGAGGTTATAAGTTGGAAATTGCTTTACGAAAGTTCGCCGCAACTTTCTTTTCAGTCATCCCGAGCGAAGGCTGCCGGAGTCGAGGGACCCGGGATTCTTTTTTGTGCCGGGGCAGCGGCAACGAAGGCTGGGAAAGATCGGGATCCTTCGACTCGCGCAGCGCTCGCTCAGGATGACAGTCGCCGCTATGAAGGCGTGGAAAGATTGGGGGGGGCCTTCGACCCGTGCAACGCTCGCGCACGAAACCTTTGCTCGAAATTCACAAACCTCTCACAATGATCCAGGCGAGAGCTATGTCGCAGGCCAGGAATGATGAAAAAGCGTTGCGCTGGATGATAGGTTAAGGCCCGCGTGCAGCCGCTTCTGGAAGTCAGGGATCTGCGAACCTCGTTCTTCACCGACGCGGGCGAAGTGCGCGCCGTCGACGGCGTGAGCTTCGCGGTCGAGCCGGGCAAGCTGATGGGACTGGTCGGCGAGTCCGGCTCCGGCAAGACGGTGAGCGTGCTTTCGGTGATGCGGCTTTTGCCCGAGAGCGCGCGCGTGGTCGGCGGCGCGGTGATGTTCGAGGGGCGGAATTTGCTGGAGCTCAGCGAGCCCGAGATGCGCGCGGTGCGCGGAGCGAAGATCGCGATGATCTTCCAGGAGCCGATGACCTCGCTCAACCCGGTGCTGCCTGTCGGCAGCCAGATCGCCGAGACGCTGATCCTGCATCGCGGGCTCGATCGCGCCGCGGCCGAGGCGGAGACCATCCGCCTCCTGGAGAAGGTGCGCATGCCGGCGGCGCGGTCCCGGTTCCACGAGTACCCGCATCGTTTCTCGGGCGGCATGCGCCAGCGCGTGATGATCGCGATGGCCTTGGCCTGCCGGCCCAAGCTGCTGATCGCGGACGAGCCGACGACCGCGCTCGACGTGACGATCCAGAAGCAGATCCTGGAGCTGATCGGCGCGCTGCAGAAGAAGCACGGCATGTCGGTGCTGTTCATCACGCACGACCTCGCGGTCGTCGGCGAGATCGCCGACCACGTCGTCGTCATGCGCAACGGCGAGATCCGCGAGCAGGGCACCGCGCAGCGCGTGTTCGAGGCGCCGGCCGACAGCTACACGAAGGCGCTGCTGCAGTGCCGGCCCCGGCTCGACCGCCGCCCGATGCGGCTGCCGGTGATCGAGGATTTCATGGACGGC
>DATJXN010000038.1 GCA_035500095.1 Candidatus Binataceae bacterium | reverse complement strand
GCCGCCGCTCGTGCTGCCGCTTGCGATCTCGTTCTTCACCTTCGAGCAGCTTACCTATCTAACCAGCGCGTGGCGCGGCGAACTCGAGACCCGCGACTTCCTGAGCTACGCGCTCTTTATCACTTTTTTTCCGCATCTGATCGCGGGCCCGATCGTCCGCTACGGCGAAATCTTCCCCCAGCTCAATCGCGCAAGCCGCTACCGGCTCGACGCCGGCAACCTTTCGGCGGGGTTCATGATCTTCGCGATCGGGCTCTTCAAGAAGGTGCTGATCGCGGACACTTTCAAGGGATGGCTCGACCCGGTCTTCGACACCGCCGTTCATCCCGGGTTCGTTGACGCGTGGGCAGCGACGCTCGCCTTCGCCTTCGAGATATATTTCGATTTTTCGGGTTACTCGGACATGGCGATCGGACTTGCGCGGATGCTCAACGTGAGTTTTCCGGAAAACTTCGACTCGCCCTACAAGGCGCAGAGCCCGATCGAGTTCTGGCGGCGTTGGCATATCACGCTGTCGTTCTTTCTGCGCGACTATCTCTATATTCCGCTCGGCGGCAACCGACGCGGCCGGCTGCGGCAGCATCTGAACCTCTTCGTCACGATGCTGCTCGGCGGGCTGTGGCACGGCGCGGACTGGACCTTCGTGATGTGGGGGGCGTTTCATGGCGTCGCGCTCTCCGCGAATCATCTGTGGCGCGACCGCAGGTCGAGCATGCCGCCGGCGCTAGCCTGGATGCTCACCTTCCTCTTCGTGACGCTCGCCTGGGTGCTGTTCAGGGCGCATTCGATCGATAGGGTCGCGGCGATCTTCGCCGGCATGGCGGGTCTGAACGGCTTCGGATGGGCCGGCGGCAGTGTCGGTCCGCCCGAGCTTCGCGAGTGCGCGGCGGGACTCCTGCTCGTGCTCTGCTGCCCCAACCGCCAGATGATCATGAGTTGGCAATGGCGGAGCGACTACCTCTACGCGGCGGCTTTCGCCGTGCTTGCCGGAATAAGCCTGCTCCAGATGTCCAACCCGCCGCCCTTCATCTATTTCCAGTTCTAGGCGGCGTCGCCGAGGCATGAACTCCGCTCGCCGTCTCGTGCTGATGCTGCTCGCGCTCGCCGTCTTCTGTGCGGCGGCGATCATCGTCAACTACCTGACAAACCCGTATGGCGCGTGGCGAACGGCGTTAATCGATCCGATCTTTCGCGCCGACAGCGACCCGCGCATGATCACGCCCTACCTGGTGCGCACGATGCAGCCGGAGACTTTGCTCGTCGGCAGTTCGCGCGTGCGCGTCGGCATGGCGATCGAGCAGGGATACCGCGACGGCGTGCTCAATGGCGCGCTCCAGGGCGTCGACGCCGAGGAAGCGGTGGAGGTGGTGCGCGTGGCGCTGCGCAACCCGAAGCTCAAACGGATCGTGTGGGGTGTCGATTTTTTCTCCTTCGATGAAAGCTGGATGCCGGACCGCGAGACGATGGCGCGGCTGCGCGGCGATCCCTGGATCATGTTCAGCGAGACGCTGCTTAATCTCGAAGCGCTCGACGCCGGGCGGCGCGAGTTCGATCGCGCGTGGCACGGCCGCAAGGCGCTGCGCGCCGAATGGACGCGGCCGGTCCCGTGGCCGCAGGCGGAGGTGTGCGAAAGGCTCGCCGAGTTGGGCCGCGCCGGCCTCGATTCAATCGGCGGCGCAAAGATCCAGCTTCAGCTTATCGGCGACGTCCCGGACTACACAGGCTACAGCCTCTCGCAACGCAAGCTCAGCGACTTCGCCGCGGCCGTCGCGCTCTCGCGCCGGCGCGGAGTCGAGGTCATCGTGTTCGTCCCGCCGATAAGCGGCTACGTGCTCGAGATGATCCGGCAATCGGGACAATGGCTGACGTTCCAGCAATGGAAGCGCGATCTGTTGGCGGCCGGGCCGTATTGGGATTTCTCCGGTTACCACGCGTTTGCGCTGTCGCCCGGGCTTTTCAAAGACGTGATGCACTTCAAGCCGGCGGTGGGTCACCTGCTTCTGCGCCGCCTGCTCGGCCTTAATACCTCGGGATGCGATTTGCGGAGCCGCATCGTTACCGAAGCCGGAACGTGGGTCGATAGGCGAGCGCTTTGCGACGTGCAGAAGACGCAAGAGGCGCGGATGCGCTCGGCGACGGCCTCCGAAAATGATTTTGTCCGCGCCGCCGCGCAGGCGCTCGCCGCGCGGGGTTTCTCCCCGGCCGCGCTCATGGCCAGGGCGCCGGCGCTCACGCACCGCACCGGCGCATCGTGCTGTCACTGCGATACGTCGCGCCAGCCGTCCGACGGGCCCTGAACGTCTCACATTAGCTTTCGCTATAGCTTCGCGCGGCGCGTTGCGGATGCGCAACGGCATCTCCGCGCGCCTTATTCACGCGTCGAAGCATAGGTACACACTGAAGAAGATTGGCCGCATAAGCTGCTCTATAGCCGATGGCGCGAAGGTTGCACGTCTGATTGCTGACCGAGAGGCATATTAGCGCCCGGGAGCCTCAGAGAAGCGGTGCAGGGTGTCGCGCCGCGGCGTGATACGCAGGCGCGCAGCAGCAGGCGTCTCTGGCTTCCCGGATTCGCGAAAATGCCGTCCGGCTAGAGGGTTTTGGGTAACTGTCACGCTGACGATTCCGACGGAGGGCCTGAGAAAGCGCTGGTAAATCATGGAATATTATCATCATTTTCGGATGACGGCTCCGCCGTTCCAGCCTGCGTCGCCCAACAGCGCCGTGTACCTGAGTCCCACCCACATCGCGGGACTCGCCACGCTCGAGTCGGGCCTGACGGGCGAGCTTACCGGCCTGACCATGCTCACGGGCGAAGCCGGTACCGGTAAAACGACGCTCATCTATTCGCTGCTCCAGCGCGATTACAAGCGCGTCCGGGTCGCGTTGGTCGAAGATCCCAAGCTCTCGTTCATCGAATTGATGCGGGTGGTCCTGGCTCAGATGAATCTCTACACCACCGGCTCGAGCAAGGTCGATTATCTCGAAACGCTGGACAAGCTGCTCAAACTCCGCGGCAAGGAAGAGCGGATCGCGATTATCGTCGATGAATCCCAGCTTCTTAGCGACGACGTGCTGGAGGAGTTGCGTTTGCTCTCGAATCGCGCCGACCGCACCCTGCAGCTCATCCTGGTGGGTCATCCGGAACTCGCCGAGCGGCTGAAGAAGCCGGAACTGCGCCAGCTCAATCAGCGGATCTCCTCGCGCGGCGTCCTGACCCCGCTCACGCCCGCGCAGGCGATCAAATACGTCGAGTGCAAGCTGAGCGCCCAGGGGGCCAGCTGCGCCCAGGTCTTCGAGCGCGGCGCGCTAAAGCGTCTGCTCCGGCGCAGCGACGGCATCCCCCGCAAGGTCAACATGCTCTGCCATACCGCGATGCATACCGCGTACATGGCGGGAGAAAGAAAAGTATCCTACAAGACCGCGAACAAGGTCGCTGCGGCCTATCACGACTCGCTGAAGATCGACAAGCCGGGCCTGAGGCTGGAGCGTTTGAAGATGCCCGCGCTATACGCTGGCGGCGCGCTGGCGGCGCTATTGCTCTTGAGCTTCCTTCGGCCGCACTCGGGGCCGGTCAGCCAGACCGCATCAGCCAGCGAAACCGTCAAGCGGACGGCCGGAGCGGCGATGCCGGCGGAGCCGGTCAAAGCGGTCGCGCAACCGGGAACTCCGGGACCTGGAGACGCCGGCGCGAATCCGGTAACCGCTTCGCTCGCGGCTCGTCCTGAATTGCGGGTGCCACTCAATGCGGCTGCGCCGCCCACGGCCCCAACGAGCAGCGTCGCCGCTCCGGCGACGGCGCCCGCCGCAGTTCCGCCCGCGCCGGCAGCGCCCGCGCCGGCAGCGCCTGCCCAGGCAGCGGTGCAGAAGCAGCCCGGAGCGTCCGCGGCTCCGCTGCTCCAGGGGAATCAGATTATCGTCAGGAATGGCGATACGCTGGAGAAAATTGCCATCCGCTATTACCGGTCGAACGCTGGAATCAGCGAACTGATCAAAGCCAATCCGCAACTGAGCGACGTCAACCATCTGACCATCGGACAGGTGATAAATCTGCCCCCGGGAATCGGCGGGCACTCAAGAACGATTTGAAGTTTCGCCGGCGCGTGAGCGCGCGCGCGGCCGACGGCTACGAGGCCGAAGAAATATAGCTCCGCAGGTCGTCGAGTTCCGACTGCGCCTCCTGCAGTCGTTGCTTCACCACGTCGCCGATACTGACGATCCCCTCCAGCGCTCCCTTGCGAACCACCGGCAGGTGACGAATCCGCCTGAGCGTCATCACTTCCATCAGTTCGACGATCGCGTCGTCGGGCGAGCAGGTCCTGACTTCGGTCGTCATCAGGCGCTCGACTGGTAGCGCGGTCACCGTTTCGGCATGCCGGGCAATGCCGCGGATGACGTCGCGCTCGGAGACGATCCCGACCAGGCGGCCGTCTTCATTAACCACGGGGGCGGCGCCGATGCGATTCTCGCTGAGCACCCTCACCAGCGTGGCTACGGTGTCGCGCGGCGCGACCGTGACGACGTTATGCCCCTTTATCTCCAGGACCGCGGAAACCTTGGTTGCCATCTTGCGATCTCCTGGGCGTACTTGGCCGACGATCAAGTCTGCGCGCACGGTCGCGCGTGGATCAAGCCATGCTTTTTGCGGGCCCGCCGGGAGAAAGCGCCACCGGGCGTGCCGGGGCATTCGCCGCAACGCCGGAGCGATCTGAATGCTAATTTGACGCGTGGTTGAGCGCGCGCGCGGCTACAAATCCTTGTCGCTCCTCACGAACCGCATCCCCGACGCCGCCATCGAATGGCCCAATTCGACGTCGGCGAGATGCTTGAGCGTTTCGGCGTCGTACACGTTGAGCGAGTGCCACTGGCCGCCGCAGTATAGCTTCTTGCCCTCGGGATGAATCAGCGGAACCGCCTGGCTGTTCGCCAGCGAAGCCTGCGCCTCTCGTTTGCGCGTTTTGTAGTCGATCTTCCAGAGATCGTTCCAGACGAAGAACGCCTTGTGCAAATCGGGCCCGGTGCCGATTCCTTCGACCGTGTACCAGTCCTCGACGAAGGGCTCGAGTTCGATGATCTGGAGCGTGGGATTTTTCTGCTTGAGATCGATCATGCCGATCGACAGCGTGTCGGTGTCGGTTATCGAGTCTTCGACGATGATTGCGAAAGTGAGCAGATAGTTCTGCTCCTGGTAGTTGGCCAGCACCGGCAAGCCGTAGGTCGCGCGAATGCCGGTGATATTCCGATGGGCGAGCGGGATGGAGCCCAGCCGATGGCCGTCGTTGGAATCGAGCACGATGATGTCCTGGCCGATGCAGAAGGCGTAAATCCGCGTGCCGTCGGGCGAAAACGCAAACGACAGCGCCTGCTCCGGCGCGGGGAACGTCTTTATCGGCTTGTTGGCCGCGGTATCGAAAACGCGAAAGCGCGGCGCTTCGTGCTCGTAGCGGCCGAGGCTCTGCTTGAGCGGGAGTTCGTAAACGTAGAGCCGATCGCCCTTGGGGTTCAGATTGATCGCCTCGACCCGCACGATCTCGGTGTCGCTCGAAAGCTTGCAGGTTGCAACCTGCTTGCCCTGCTCGAGGTCAACGACGGCGATCGCCTGATCGAGGTTGGTCGTCGCATAGGCATAGCGCGGAGCGTTCGGGTTGGTCGCGATCGCGAGCACCGGGCCCTGGCCCTCGAGCGGGATGGTCTTGACCAGCTTGTCGGTGGTTGTGTCGACGACTTCCACGTTGTTGGGCAGCGTGCCGACGACCACGTACCACTTGGCCGATGCGCTGGAGGCCCACATCGTAAGGGCGCACGCAAAAATCAACGAGCAGTGCGATCGCAGATGGAGCGCGATTCTCCTCGTCATCTGGAAAGCCATCCTTCGGGCCGTACCGCCCGGCTTCAAAATCGTGAGCTTTGCTCCGGGCGCGGGGGACGCGTCCGGAAACAAACCCGTCGCTTGGCCGCCAATCAGCCGGCAGTATTGTCCATACAAGCTGGTATTTGCAAAAGCTCGTGAGGCGGCGCGCGCTCAGGTTCGCGACATTTGCGGTCCAGGGCCGCCAAGCAGGCCCGTTGACGGTGCCGACGCCGGCCCCGCAGCTGACGGAATCATCTCAGAGAACTGCGTACGCGCCGGACCGGCCGTTACCTGGTCTTGGGCAAGCTGACGAACACCGCGGCGGCGACCACCGAGGTCCAAAGCCCCTCGCGATCGCCGATCGCCGATTGCGTCACGTTGCGGGTCGTGACGATCTTGTCCGAGAGTTTCCAGATGTCCTTGCGCTCGTCGTAGCTCGCGTTGGGATCGAAATCGACGCCCAGGATAGTCGCGAGCATCGTGGCCGCCAGATCTTCGGCGTAGTCGCCAGCTTTCTGGTCGGTCTCGCCGAAACTCTTGTGCTCGGAGAGATACCCGTACTGGTCCTTGTCCGCGGGTATCGCGAGGCCGACGGACGTAGCGACCAGGCGATGCGGTTCATTGGTGGCGTTGTCGTACATCACCGCGTACACGATCTGCCCGGGCTTCAGATGTTTGAGTCCTTCCTGCACCGGAATAACTCTGCATCCGGGAGGAAAAATCGAACTGACCCGCACCAGGTTGAATTCCGCTATACGGGCGTCGCGCAGCGCCAGCTCGAACGAGGTCAGCTTCTCGCTATGCCGTCCCACGCCTTTGGTCAGGAAAATTGCGTCTCCGATCGGCCCCATCTAAGTCCTCCGCGTCCTTGCTACGGCGTCTCCCGCAAATCGGACAGTAACGTGATTGATTTTACCGTAAGCTGGCCGGCGATCGTACCCGAGCCGGCATTGCGGCAGCGTTATATCCGCATTTCCGCCGGATGATCGCGCGGCCGCCGCCATGTTGCTTACCTTCCATCCGGTGACGGCGCAACGGGTTCCCAATTGGGTTTTCTGATTCGTCCCGGCAATTTGCCGTCCCGGGGCGAACTGTGGTACCGCGGCCTGAAGGGCCGACATAAGTTTTTCCAGGAGGACCGCCGATGATTTCGCTTCGCGACTATGCTTCTCACGACGGACTCGGTCTGGCTGAGTTGGTGGCGCGCAAGGAAGTGACGCCCGACGAGCTCGCCGCCGCGGCGCTCGAGGCGGTGGCCAAACTAAATCCCAGGATCAATGCCGTGCTGGGGACACTTCCCGCGGAAAGCGCCGCCGCGATTCGCGCGGGCCTCCCCGCCGGCCCCTTCGCCGGCGTTCCCTTCCTGATCAAGGAAATCGTTCTGCACGCCAAGGGCGTGCGCTGCGAGATGGGCTCGAAGCTGGCCCACGGCTTCGTGCCCGACGCCGACACCGAATTGATGGCGCGGTTTCGCCGCGCCGGCTTGGTGCTCGTGGGCACCACGCAAACGCCCGAGTTCGGCTACAACCCCACTACGGAGCCGCGCGCGTTCGGCCCGGTGCACAACCCGTGGGACCTCGTACGCAGCTCCGGCGGCTCGAGCGGCGGATCCGGCGCGGCGGTCGCCGCAGGCATCGTACCGGTCGCCCACGCCAACGACGGCGGCGGATCGATTCGCATTCCTGCCTCCTGCAACGGACTCGTCGGGCTGAAGCCCTCGCGCGACCGGATTCCGTCGGGCCCCGACTATGGCGATCTGCTCTGCGGCCTCGCCTGCGAATTCGTGCTGACGCGCAGCGTGCGCGACGCGGCCGCAATGCTCGACGCGGTGGCCGGCCCCGACGTGGGAGCGCCAAGCCGTCCCGTGCCTCCGGCGCGGCCCTACCGCGAGGAGATCGCTATGCCGCCGGGCCGCCTGCGTATCGCGTGGACGGCGACGCCAGCTTCAGGGGCCAGGATCGACCCCGAATGCGAAAAGGCCGTGCACGAAACCGTGCGGCTCCTCGAAAGCCTTGGGCATACACTGATCGAAGACCATCCGCGGTTCGATTGGAACGCGTTTCTCGACAACGCACACGTCATTTGGACCGCGTTCGCCGTCGCATCGATCGACTTTGCTGCGGCCGTGAGCGGCCGCAAACCGGGACCCGACAACCTCGAGGCGGTGACAATTGCCTGCTACGAGGACGGCAAGCGCTACTCGGCCGCGGATCTGATCAACGCGATGGCGCACGGCAACCTGGTGTCGCGCCAGGTCGGCGCTTTCTTCGAAGAGGTTGACGCGCTCCTGACGCCGACGATCGCGCGTCCGCCCGTGCCGCTCGGCGAAGTGAACCAGGATCGCAAGGACATCACCGCGAAGGAATGGACGCACCAGGTTTTCTCATACGCGCCGTTCACTCCGCTCTTCAACACCACCGGGCAGCCGGCGATCTCGCTGCCGCTCCATTGGAGCGCAGGCGGCCTTCCGATCGGAGTTCAGATCGCCGGGCGCCTTGGCGATGAAGCGACGCTGCTGCGGCTCGCGGCCCAGCTAGAGCAGGCGCGTCCGTGGGCGGCAAGGCGTCCGCCGACGCACGCGGCGACGGCGTGACGGCCGCGTCGGGTCAGCCCAGCCCCGCGATTCGCGCGACCACGCGATCGACAAAGGCGCCGGCCGAGCCGAGGTAGGCGGCGGGATCGGTAAGGCGGTCGATCTGTTCGGGACCGAGATGAGAGCGCACCTCGGCGTCATCGCCGAGCGCCTGCGCCAGCGTTTTGCCCTCGGCAAGCGCGCGATCCGAGACACGCTTTAGCGCCTGATGGGCCGCCGCGCGGCCGATCGCCGGCGCAAGCCCGCTCGCGACCGCCTCCGCCATGATACGCCCGCCGCCAAGCTCCAGGTTGCGGCGCATCCGCGCGGCGTCGATCGTCATGCCCTCGGCGATCGAGCGCGCGTGCGCGATCGCGCCCGCACACAGCACGAAACATTGCGGGACCGCCAGCGCCTCGCTCTGCCACGGACCGGCCGCGCGCTCATGGTCCTGCACCATCGCGGTCAACGCCAGGGGCGCGAGCGCATGCACGCCGCGCGCGGCGGCGATTATGTATTCGGCGGCGACGGGATTGCGTTTTTGCGGCATCGTGCTCGAACCGCCGCGGCCCGGCGCATGCGGCTCGAAAATCTCGCCTACTTCCGTTTGCATCAGGAGCGCCACGTCGAGCGCGAACTTGGAGAGGCTGCCGCAAATGAGACCCAGCAGCGCGACTATTTCGGCGACACGATCGCGCGCGGCGTGCCAGGGCAAATCCGGCACGCCGAGGCCGAGTTCGTGCGCGAACGCTTCCGCGACCGCGAAGCCGTGCTCGCCGAGCGAGGCAAGCGTGCCCGCCGCGCCGCCGAACTGCACCACCAGCGCGCGGCGCGCAGCCTGTTCGAGCCGTTCGACATGGGCCGGAAACGGGGAGGCCCAAACCGCGCACTTGAAACCGAAGGTTACCGGCACTGCCTGCTGCAGATGCGTCCGGCCGGCCATCGGCGTGTCGCGAAACTCGCTCGCGCGTCTCGCCAGCGCGCGCGCGAGCACGACGAGGTCGCGCCGCAGATACTCGAGCCCGCTTCGCATCCGGAGCACCAGCGCGGTGTCGAGAATGTCCTGCGTGGTCGCGCCCAGATGGATATAGCGCGCGGCCTCGTCGCCTGCGGCGCGGCCAAGCTCGCCCACCAGCGCAGGCACCGGCACGCCGGTCTCGCACACGCCCTCGGCGATTCGTTCGAGCCGCAGGTTTTCGACTCGCGCCGCTTTTGTGATCGCCTCGGCGATGTGTTGCGGGACGAGGCCCACCTTCGCCTCGGCGCGCGCCAGCGCAGCCTCGACGTCGAGCATCGCCTGAAGCTCGGCCGCGTCGGAAAAAAGCGCGCGCATCTCGGCTGTGCTCCACAGCGCGCCGGAGATTTCCGAATCCGCCGGATGCACGCTCATCGCTTCCGTCCGCGCAACTGCGAGCCCATCGTTTTTACACGTCGAGCAGAATGGTCTCGTCTTTATACATCAAAAAAGACGGTCTCGTCGGCGCCCTGCAATACGATATCGAAATGAAGTACGCGCTCGGCTGTGCCGCCGGCAGCCGCGCGCGCGACAAGCGTTGCGCGGCGCTTTGCGGGAATCGCGCTCAGCAGCGGATCGCCGTCATTAAGCGGCTCGTCCGGGAAATAGAGCCGGGTGGCGAGCCGCTTCAGGAGCCCGCGCGCGAACACCGACACGTTGATATGCGGTGCCTGCATCGCGCCGCCTTCTCCCGGCACCGCTCCTGGCTTTACCGTGCGCAGGCGAAACCGCCCTTCGGAATCCGTGGCGACGCGGCCGAAGCCGTGGAAGTTGGGATCGATGGGTCTGTTCCCCTGGCCGTCCTCTTGGCGATCCGCGGGATGGTCGTAACGGCCGGCGGCGTTGGCCTGCCATATCTCGACCATCGCGTCGCCCACGGGCGCACCGTCGCCGTCGCGCACGCGTCCTTCGATTGCGATACGCTCGCCGGCCGCGCCGCGCGCCGCGAGATCGTTCCATCCCTCGTGCAGCAGCGCGCGATGGAAAAACGGGCCGATGGTTTGCGAGGGCGTCAGACGGCTCATCGTGGGCCACCGCTCCCGCCGCTCTCGAACGGGGTCGCATCGCGGCCGCGCAGCACGATATCGAAGCGATAGCCGAGCGCGCGCTCCGGGATGGTCACCTCGATATCGAACGCGCAGACCAGACGCTCGCGCGCAGCCGGGTCGGGCACGCTCTGGAAGATCGGATCAAGCTGGAGCAGCGGGTCACCGGGGAAATACATCTGCGTGATCAGCCGGGTCGCGAAGCCGGGGCCGAAGAGGCTCAGATGAATATGCTGCGGACGCCATGCATTGTGGTGATTCTTCCAGGGATAGGCGGCCGGCTTGATGGTCGCGAAACGATAGGTGCCGTCGGCGCCGGTCGCCACGCGGCCGACGCCCGAAAAATGCGGGTCGAGCGGCGCGTCGTGCTGATCGACGTCGTGCGCGTAACGGCCCGCCGAGTTCGCCTGCCAGATCTCCACCAGCGCGTCGGGAACCGGGCGGCCGTCCTCGTCGAGCACGCGGCCGGTCACCACGATGCGCTCGCCGAGCGCCTCGCCGCCGGCGAAGCGCGTGAGGTCCGTGTCGCCTGCGCTTACGAAATCGGCGCCGAGTCGCGGCCCGGTTATCTCGGAGAGGGTGTGTGCGATACGAACCGGCGGATTTTTCGGGGCGCGCTTGTGTGTGCTCGCGTACGCCGCATGATCGTAGGGCGGATCGATTCCGCTCGCGATGCGGCGGTAACCGAGGAGCGTGCTCGTCATGCTCTCTCTCCCTGGCTCCTGAACGCGACCCCCAGTGCAAGCCCCTTATATCACAGCGGGCGGCAGATGATGTTGAGGACGGCCTGGCGGTGCTCTTCGCGCACCGCGCGGAGCGCCCGCTTGAGCGCCACCGGCAATTCCACGGGGTCGCTCACTGCCTCGCCGTAACCGCCGTACGCCTCGGTGAATTTTTCGTACGCCGGTTGCATCCCGAAACGCACGAACGGCATCTCCCCGGTGCGCATCGACCATCCTTCCGGATGCACGCCCTCAACCGAACGATGCACCGCGCCCCATCCGCCGTTGTTCGCGATGATCGTCAGGGTCGGCAATCCGAGCGTGGCCGAGGCCAGGTGGCATGCGCTCGGCACGCTGAAGATGTAACTGCCGTCGCCGACCACCGCGATCACCGTCTTCTCAGGCGCGCCCAGCTTGATGCCTAGCGCCGCGCCCACGCCCCATCCGAGGTGTCCGGCGGTGGAATGGCCAAACTGCATGCCGGGACGGTCGAGCGTGATATGGCGCAGGCTCAGATTGTATTCGTTGACGAACACCGTTTGCTCGTCGCAGGCGCGATCGAGGCAGTGCGCGAGCCACTCCATCGTGACGTGACTATGCTTGCCCGCCGCTTCTATTTCCGCCTGCGCCGCAGCGGCGAGGTCGCGATGCCGTCGCGCGATTGTGGCCGCGCGCCGTTCGATCGCGCCTTTGTGGGCGGCGCGCATCGGCGCCATCGCCTCCGTCAGCATCGGAATCGCTACGGCCGAATCGGCCTGCACCGCCAGATCGGAAGGGAAGCTCCATATCGGGTAGCGATCGTAAATCGGGTTGACGCCCAGGTGGATGATTTTGGTCTCGACGCCGGGAGCGCGCAGATGCGGAATCCACGGGACGTCGGTATCGATCACCACTATGAGATCGGTGTCGTCCAGGTAGGGCGCGGGATCGTAGCCGAGATGCAGCGGATGGTTGTTGGGAAAGTTTACGTAAGCGGGGTTCGGATGCTCAACTACCGGCAGCGCGAACGACTCGGCCAGCGCGACCAGGCTCGCAACCGCCGCCGGATTGCGCCCGAGCATTCGCGTCACAACAAGCGGATGCTTCGCCTCCGCGATCATCCGCGCCATCGCGGCGAGCGCAACTGGCGACGGCGCCGGCGGCATTACGGGCGCCGCGAGACCCTTGGGCGAGTAGCTGAATTCGCGCTGCGCCGCGGCCAGCACCTCGCGCGGCAGGCTCAGATAGACCGGTCCGCGCGGCTCCGCCATCGCGACCGCGAACGCGCGCCGCATCACGGCCTCGAGCTGATCGAAATTGCGCAGCTCGTAGTCCCACTTGACGAACTCGCGCACGATCGAGCCCTGGTCGAAGGATTCCTGCCCCCAGTGGATCAGCGTGTCGCGGCTCCCGGGCATCCCGGCCTCGGTCAGCGGCGTGCGCCCGGCGCACAGCACGAGCGGCACGTTGGAGCGATACGCGTTCATCAGGGCGCCAAGCGCGTTGGCGGTGCCCGGCGTGGTATGGACCATCGCGACCGCAGGTTCGCCGGTCGCCAGGTAGTAGCCGTGCGCCATGCTGACGACGCAGCATTCGTGCGCGACCATCATCGCGCGCGGCCCGGATTTGCCGTCGACGGTGCGCTTGGAGAAGGCGTCGATGATCGAGGCGAAATCAGTGCCGGCGTTGCCGATTAGATAGCGCACGCCGAGCGCGTCGAGCATTTCGAGAAAGGCCTGCGCGGTGTTCTCGACCGCAACCGTCTTGCGTGTGCTCATCGTGATCGCCGGCGCCCTCGCGTATTCGATAGCGCGCCCTCAACCGAAAGCAGAGCATACCCCGGTACGCCCGCGCTTACGACCTTTATGGCGCGCCGCGCGCCTTGGTGGATGCGGCTTTCGGCGCATCGCGCTTTCGATGGAAAATGCGTCATGACGCGCCTTCTTGCGTTCTCGCGCAGATTGCTCGACGGCCGCATCTTCATGCGGGTGGCCGTGATGCTCGCGCTCGCGGCGGCGTGCGCGGTTCGCGACGCCTCCCCTGCCCTTGCCGATCCCGTCGAGCCGGCGTGGCGCGCGATCGTACTCAAGGGTGCAGCAATCCCGCAGCTTCTCGGCAGCCCGGAGAGCCATCTTGAGGCGCTCGCGCTCCGCGGCGGGCATCTTGCGCCGATTCCTTTCCAGGTCGATGAAGTCCTGCCCGACGGGCGCTATGCACTGACCGAAGGCCCCGAGCCGCTCAGCGACGACAGCCCCGGGATTCTCGACCGCGACGATGAAATAGCGATGATGCTCTCCGATCTGGGCGATCGAGCCTCGCCGCCGCCCGCCGAGCTTCCCACAGACGCGCTCGAAATCGAAGCGCGGGACGCCGCGACCCATACGCTCCGCTATGCGTATCTCGCGGCCGTGCCGTCGCCACACCTCAGCCCCGTTTCGTATGTCAGTTACGATCCTGCGGCCGGCAGCGTCGAGGGCGGGAGCTACCGGATGATCTTTCGCGGTGATTTTCCGGTCGGCCTTGCGCTCCGAGACGATCGCGGCAATCTATCGCCGAGTCTAATCGAGGGTACCCAGGTGCAGGTGACGGCGCGGGTGTTGAAGGTCTTCAAGCTGCGGCTCAACGCTAGCGGCGTGGCGAACGGCGTGATGGCCTGGCACGGCGGCTCTGTCCGAGTAATCCGGCGCGTGAGCCACTCGGTGAAGCTGCTCTTCGGTATCGAATCGCCGCGCGTATTCAGCGACGAGATTTTCTATCGCGGCTACGCGGAGGATTCATTCCTCGCGCGAGTCCTGTGGCTGCCGCGGCTCTTTTTCGACGGCGTTCAGGTGCGCACGTGGCTCGATTTCGTTGGCGTCGAGGACTTCGCGCTCGGATGGCGTACGAATGAGTGGAACCCCCTTGCGCCCGAGTCGAAACGGGCGGCGCTGGCCACAGAGCTCCGCGACGATGAGCCTGAGGTGAGATGGCTCGCGCTCAGAGGCGGCGGCAGAATCATTATGCAGACGTTCATGCCGTCGCCCGATTTCGCTACGCTCCGGCGATGGTTGTATTACTGCGACGGCAATGTAGCGGCGAACAAATCAGAGCGGGCGACCTCGTCATGCGCCGGGGGCGGGCTTCGAATCGGCTACCTGATGACCGGATGGGAAAACCTTGCGGCCGGAACGCATCGGGTCGATTCGATCCTGATGATTCTTGCCGACCGCGCGGAGCCGGACACGGTCGCGCGCGAGCTTGCGACGCCGCCCACCGTGACAGTGCGACCGGCGCGGCCGTAGCCGGCGAAAGTCAGCGGATCGTTCCGAGCTGGCGCAACAGCGGCATGATCTCGCGCTCGAAGCGCAGCGTATCCTCGTAGTACGCGAGAAAAACCATCAGCAGCCCGTCCATCCCCGAGCGATAGAGGCGATCGAGAGTCTCGGCAACCTGCTCGCGCGTGCCGATGAGCGGCAGCGCGCCGCCGCCGACCGCGAACATCTCGAGCGTGAAGTTGTCGAAGGACCCGCTTTGCGGCAGCAGACCATGCGCCCAATTCTCGGCCGCTTCGCGATCCATCTGCTCAACGATACGGCGGCGCTCGTCATTGGCTTCGCGCTCGGTTTCGCGCCAGAGCACGAATGGATAGCAGCAGCATTTGACGGAGCGCCCATAGCGCGCTGCGCGCGATCGAATGTCGGCGGTCAACCCGGCGCAGGCTTCGACCGAAGGCGGGGAGATAAAGGCCCAATCGCACAGGCGTGCGACCAGTTCGCGGGCGTCCTCCGAGACGCCGGCGTTGGCGATTGGCGGATGCGGTTTGCGGGTCGGCTGCGGCATCACCCATCCGCCGTGAATCCGATACCATTTCGATTCGTGCTCGAACGTGCCCGGCTCGCAGGTCCATAACCCCTTGACGATTTCGAGGTAGGCCGCGGTGCGCGCGTAGCGTTCGCCATGCGGCAGCACCTCGATTCCCATCATCGAGAACTCGCGCTCGCTCCATCCGCTGACCACGTTGAGGCCCCATCGCCCCTTCCCGATATGATCGAGCGTCGCCCCCATCTTGGCCGCGACCAGCGGATGGAAGATCGGCACGTGGACGGTGGAAAAGACCTGGATGCGCTCGGTGATCGCGAGCAGCGCACCCGCCCAGGTCATCGTTTCGAGCGAGGTGCCGAGGTAATCGGTCTTGCCGCCGTAACCCTTCCACTTGGCTACCGGAAAAAGAAAATCGAAGCCGGCAGCCTCGGCCGCGTGAGCGATCCGGGCGTTCGCTTCGTACGTCCAGTCGTCAGGCTCCGGCTTGTAGGTGCTGATCGAGTACGCGTTGCTGCAGTTGGGCATGAAGAGCCCAAGGCTGAGCGGCCCGCGAGGTTCTTCCACCTTTTTTCCAACCGCCATCGCGCTCTCCGAATGAGGAGGATGATAAACGGGTCCGCCGGCCTGCCGCCTATACCCCGGCGAGACGCTCGACCGCGCGCAGTATGCGCGCGCGCCGCTCCTTGGGGTCGGGCGCAAACGACTCGGGTTCGAGCGCTGTCGCGGTCACGCCCGCCTTTTGGAACTCGGCCAGCCGCGCCCGGCAATGGTCGACGCTGCCGAAGACGTAAATTTCCTCCAGCATCCGGTCCGGCACGGCGGCGACCGCGGCCTTGCGATCGCCCGCGTTCCAGGCCTTGGCCGCGGTCGCGGCCTCGGCCTCGAAGCCGATCTCACGGAAGAAATTGTTGTACTGCGGCACGGTCATGTAGGCGGTCAGATGGCGCCGCAGCTCGTTGCGCAGCGCGTCGTTGTCATCGTCGACCGCGACGAAGATCCGGCAGACGACGTCGAGCGGTGCTCTGGTGTCCTTGCCGGCCGCGCGCTGGCCCTCGCGCACGTGCGCGATCATCGCCGGCAACGCCGACGGCGTGATGAAGTTGGTGATGAGCCCGTCGGCGATCTCGCCCACGAGCCGGAGCATCTTCTCGCCCTGGGCGCCAAGGTAAATCGGCGGCGGCTGGTCCAGCGTGACAGCCATGCGAAAGCCGCTGACCTGTACGGTTTTGCCCTTGAGCGTGACCTTCTCCCGGGTGAAAGCGCCGCGGATCGCGGCGACGGTCTCGCGCACCCGGGTGAGCGGATGCTCGAACGGCACGCCCATCCACTGCTGCACGATCACCGGCGACGAGGTTCCCAATCCAAGGATGAACCGGCCGCCCGAAAGCTGCTGCACCGTCGCGGCCGACATCGCGATCAAGGCCGGCGGCCGGGTGAACGCCGGCACGATCGCAGTGCCCAGCCGCTGCCTGGGCGCGATCATCGCCGCGGCCGCGAGCGGCGAGAAGGCATCGGTCGCGTACGACTCGAACGACCAGAAATCGTCATAGCCGGCGCGCTCTGCGGTGCGCACCAGTTCGGTGAAGTGTTCGTTTTGAAAGGCTTCGAGCGGAATCGTAATTCCATGTCGCATCGTCGCGTATTTCTCCATCGCGCGCGGCTGCGGGCAGACAAACGCCGGCGGCTCGTTGCGCGCATCGTCTTTATTACATGGCTCTGCGCCCCGAGGCCAATTCGCCGGCACGGATCGGACAAGGCGCATTTCACGGATTTCCAAAGGCGGGGTTATACGTGCGATTGGTGTCTTCCGCCCGGTTTGCCGCCGGCCGGGCGCGTGAATAGGATGCGTCACCCGCGGTGCCACGCCGCCGCCGGACAAGTTGGTAAGCTGTGAGCGCCACACCCGACACGCGACGACCGGAGATTGCGGATAAAGCCGCCGGTCCGTGTCGCCGAATCCCGATACTCGACCGCATCCTCACGCTCGACCGCATTCTACCGACCGAGCCGGATTCGCCGCGGGCCTGGCTGATTGTCTTCGCCGCGTTCCTCTCGATGTTTACGTTGTTCGCGGTGGCGTACAGCTTTGGCGCTTTCGTTAAGCCGATGACGGCGGAGTTCCATTCCGGCCGCGCCGCAATCTCCGCGATCTTCTCGATCACCGCATTCATCTATTTTCTCTTCGGCGCCGCGGCCGGCCACATCTCCGACCGCATCGGCCCGCGTCCGATGATGATCGCGAGCGCGCTCCTGATGGGAGCCGGGCTCGTCCTGACCGCCGCGATCGGCCATCTGTGGCTTAGCTACCTGACCTATGGCGTCGGCGTCGGTCTGGGCGTCGCCTGCGGATACTCGCCGATGGTGGCGGTGGTCAGCGGATGGTTCGTGCAACGGCGCAATACGGCGCTCGGGATCGCCATCTCGGGCATCGGTTTCGGCACGATCGTCGGCGCGCCGCTCGCCGCCAAGTGCATCCCGCAATATGGATGGCGCATGACGTACGTGCTGTTCGGCGTGGCGAGCGCCGCGCTGCTCCTGGTTGCCGGTGCGCTGGTGAAGCGCTCGCCGACCGCGCGCGGCAGGACCGGCCCTACCGCGGGCGAGGCGCTGCGGGCGCCCGTCTTCATGCTGCTGTACGCGTCCTCGTTCCTGTGCTCGGTTCCACTCTTCGTCCCGTTCGTGTTCCTACCCGGATTCGCGCGCGACCTCGGAACAAGCGCTGTCTCGAGCGCCGCGTTGATCGGCGTAATCGGCATCGGGAGCGTCGTGGGGAGGCTGGGGCTGGGCGCGCTCGCCGACCGGATGAGCCTCGTCGGGCTCTACATCTTCTGCTTTCTGCTGCAGGCGTCGAGTTACGCCATCTGGCTTGGCGCCCACTCATATCCGACGCTGGTGGTTTTTGCGCTGGCGATCGGCACGGGCTATGGCGGTTACGTGGCGCTGGCGCCGGCGGTTCTGGCGCAATTCTTCGGCACCGGCAATCTAGGCGCGCTGGTCGGCTCGCTCTACACAAGTAACGCCTTCGGAACGCTTATCGGGCCGCCGCTCGCCGGCTTCATCATCGACCGCACCGGCGGCTACCGATGGGCGATCGGCGCGGCGCTGGCGATGGCGAGCGGAGCGGTTATCATCCTGCTGCCGCTGCCGAAAATCGAGGTTCCCGATTCCGCGCCTTAGAAGACCGATTTCCGCGCCCTAGAATATCGGATGATTCTGCACCTGCTTGTACTTCGGATAGCCGGCCGAGACGCCATACTCCATCACGCCGTAGCCGACCGCGTTGCCGTCGCGCACTTCGATCACATGGTCGCTCAGCGTGCGCACCAGGCGGCGAATCTCCGGATCGCGAAGGTCCCATCGGTCGTGGGCGACGTGGAGCGGCCCTTTGTCGTCGCCCTGCGCCCATCCGTTCAGCCCGCCATACATGCCGGACTTCAGGTAATAGCGTCCGGGCAGCATACGGATCTGCACGGTCCGTTTCGAACCGTCCGCGAACGTCATCTCGAACTCGGCATGGTCCATGGTCTGGCCGCGCGGGTCGTCGGCCCAAGTGACCTCGTGGGCGACATGCGTGATACGGCGGCGGCGGTCGATCGGCTTTCCGAGCGGCAGCACTTCTTCCCCGGTGATGTAGATATAATCGCCGGGCGCGCGCTCGTTGAAGTACCATTGCAGGCCGTGATCGGCGAACTGGATCGTTGACCAGCTAAAAAATAGCGGCGGAAAGTACGAGATCGGCGGCTTGGTCTCATCGGTGTGCAATTCGGCGCGGATGCCCCAGGAGCGGTCCCGCTGCCCCCACCATTGCTCGGGCTTCAGTTCGTAGCGCTTGCCGCCGGCCTTGATCCATCCAGCATAGCGTCCGACCTGTTGCGCGCGCGCGATCTCCTCGGCGACCCGGCCGTGGCGGCGGCGAAAATGCGGCTCCTCTTCGTGCGGATTCAACGCGGCCTGGAACTCGATATCGAAGCTCAGGCCGGAGTCGTTCTCTGCGAGCACGATTCGATGACGCCGCAGCCCCTCCAATACGTGGATTTGCAGCGGTCCGACGCGAGTTAGGAGCGGATCAGGCCGCAGCCGCCGGGACATCCGGATGTTGTGCTGCACACTGTCGATCGTCACCCCGGCAAACGCGTCCATCACGTTCTTGTTCGGGTAATAACCGAGCCCGATGTCAAAAATCACGTCGCCGGCGGGCACTGGATGTCCCGTGTACCACATCCGCTCCATCCAGGCGGGGTCGCTGGTGTAAACGTGGTCGAACGTGGTGGGAAGCTGGTGGCCGATGAAATCGTCTTGCGCAGTCAGCATTTTTTTACGATCCGTCCTTCTGCGTTGAGTCCTTATGCGTTGGCGCCGCGCGAGATCTCCGCGAAGAGCGGATTTGCGGTCAGCGCCAGCTCGCGCTTGACCGCCTCGCGCATATAATTCGTGAGCGCCTCTTCAACCGACTTCGCGGCTGCGGAGTCGAGCCCGGCGCGATGCTCCGCCAGCCATTTGAGCACGTCGCATACCTCGGCCTCCAGCCGATCGCGGCGCGCCTCGAGTTCCGTCGTGTCGAGCGTGTTCGAGGGTGTCGCTGGCGCGGCATAGGCGCGGGGGCGCTCTTTTTGTCCGCGGCACGCCTGGTCCACCCGGGCCAGTGCAGCCTCCTGAATCTCGACCTGCGCAAGCGTGATCTCGCGCGACCACTGAAGCCGCGGGCGCATATTGCGCAGCAGATCCATAATCGCGAACGCCTGGCCGCGTGCGTAAGCGTCGTCAACGCGCGGGATAATCTCGCGCTCGAGCGCGATCACGATCCCGTCGATGAGCCGGTTCAGCGAATTATTCATGATATCTCGCCCGACAATGCTCTCTCGAGCTGCGCGAGCAGCCGCCATAGCTGCGCGCCCATCGCAGCCATCCGCAAGTCGTCGAACTGCCCGCCTTCGAACTGGTTGGGTGCCCCGACATGCATCACTGCCAGCGTGAAAGTGCCGAATATCTCGTAAAACGCGACCGAGCGCGGGTCAACCACGATTCCGCTCAGCTCCTGGTAACGCCGATACAGTTCGTCGCGCGCTATCAGATGACACATCAGCGGCGAGCGCCCGCGAAACGCCCGCATGCACATCCATCCGAGGTCCTGATGGGGGTCGCCGAGATGAACCAGCTCCCAATCCAGCATCGCGCTGATACGGCCGTTCAGGACGAGGAAGTTGCCAATTCGATAGTCGCCGTGGATCACGCTGATGCGCGGGGCGCGCGGGCTGTTGGCACGGAGCCACAGGAGGCCCCATTCCAGAATCGGGTACGGGCGCCGCTGATGCCGCCGTAGGTATCGCTCCCAGAAATCGATTTGCGCCGCCGCCGCCTGCGTCACGTCGCGGGCGCCGTCGAGTAGCTCTGCCGGCGTCCCCCGCCACTCGAAGCTATGCAGCTTCGCCAGCCCGGCCACGAACTGCTCGCCTAGCGCCGCGCGCGTCGCGTCGTCGAACGCCGCGCCGCCGCCCGGAACCCACGGCAGGGGCGCCTCGCCTTCGACTTTCTCCATCACGAAGAAGGGCGCGCCCAGGACCTCGGGCGAATCAGTGTACCAATAGACGCGGGGCACCGGGACGCCACTGTGTTCGAGGGCCTTGAGAGCGACGAACTGCGGCACCGCGCTGTAGGGGCTGAACACTCCATCAGGCGGTCCGATGCGCGCGATCAGGTTGCGATGCTGGCGCTGGCCCCCCTCCTCCCACGTCGCCTCGAAACCATAGGTCAGCCATGAAAAGCCGACGGGGTATCGCGTCAATTCGCCAAGCGCGACCGGCCCGCCGATCTGCTTTTCGATGAACGTGCTCAATTGCTCGCGCAGTTCTGTCTCGGTCGGCTGGTACATCGAGGATGTTTCCGGAATTTTACGCTACTTATGCGGGCTGCGCGCCTGGTCGCACGCATCCCGGATCGGCGCGGCGAAAATTAGCAGACCGATTCGATCTTGAAAAGGTTGTATCCTGTTGCGCCAGATCATCGTAGATGCTGCATCGGTCTGCGCCAGAGCGTCATCGGAAACAGTGCAAAATGCACCTTTCACGAGTGTTGCAACTTGCAGTTATATGCTACACAGACGGCCAAAGCTTGTTATTTTCTCTACTGTTGTCGTTCTGGCATACCTCATGCTCATACGGAACGGCATGTTGGACCTGATTTTCCTCGTCGCAACGGTGGCCTTCTTCGCTTTGAGCCTCGCCTACGTCCGGGGGTGTCAGCGGTTATGAGCACTTGGGAACTGATCCTGGGATCCGCCGGCGCCGTCCTCCTGACTGCGTATCTCGTATACGCATTGCTGCGCCCCGAAAAGTTCTAGGGGCCATTCTTCACCGAGGTCTGCAATGTTCTGGAACGCTGTTTTCCAGGTAGGGACTTTTCTAGCCATCGTCACTGTCCTGAGCGTGCCGCTCGGGCTTTACATGGCGCGAGTCTTCGCCCATGAGCCGACGTTTCTCGACCCGGTGCTCGGGCCGCTCGAGCGGCTAATCTATCGGGTCTGCCGGGTGCGGCCAACGAGCGAGATGACGTGGAGCGAGTACGCCGTCGCGATGCTGATGTTCAGCATGGTCGGGATGGTGGTGCTTTATCTGATGCAGCGGCTGCAGGCGTTTTTGCCGCTCAACCCGCAGAAGTTCGCCGGTGTGCCGTCCGACCTCGCCTTCAACACCGCGGCGAGCTTCACCACCAACACCAACTGGCAGGCCTACGGCGGCGAGTCCACCATGAGCTATCTGACGCAGATGGCCGGTCTCGCGTTTCACAATTTCGTCTCGGCCGCGGCCGGCATCGCGATCGCGATCGCGGTGATTCGTGGCTTCGTGCGTCGCACCGCCAAGACCCTGGGGAATTTCTGGGTCGATCTGACGCGTGCGACGCTATGGGTTCTGCTGCCCATCTCGCTGGTCTTCGCGCTGGTGCTGGTCTGGCAGGGTGTGCCGGATAACTTCAGCCCGTACACGCAGGTCAAGACGGTCGAGGGCGCCGCGCAGGTGGTGGCCCAGGGCCCGGTAGCCTCGCAGGAGATTATCAAGGAACTCGGAACCAACGGCGGCGGCTTTTTCAACTCCAATTCATCGCATCCGTACGAGAACCCGACGCGGCTGTCGGATTTGATCGAGCTGGTGGCGATTTTCGTGATCGGCGCGGCGCTGACGCATACGTTCGGCCAGATGGCCGGGGATCGCCGTCAGGGATGGGCGGTGTTCGTGACCATGGCGCTGCTCTTCCTGATGGGCGTGACGCCGGCGATCTGGGCCGAGCAGCGCGGCAATCCGCAGTTCGCCGCGCTGGGTCTTCATCAGCAGGCGAGCGCAGGTCAGTCTGGCGGCAACATGGAGGGCAAGGAGACCCGCTTCGGCCCGATCGATTCGGCGCTGTGGGCGACGGTCACGACCGATACCTCGTGCGGCGCGGTCAACTCGATGCACGACAGTTTTACGCCGCTCGGCGGCCTGGTTCCGCTGGTCAACATGCAGATCGGCGAGATCATCTTCGGCGGCGTGGGTTCGGGCTTGTACGGAATGCTGGTGATGGCGGTGCTCTCGGTGTTCATCGCGGGGCTGATGGTCGGACGAACGCCGGAGTACCTGGGCAAGAAAATCGAAGGGCGCGAGATGAAGCTCGCGATGCTCTTTATCCTGATCTTTCCCGCGGTGATCCTGCTGCCGGCCGCGATCGCGATCGTAACCGGGCCGGGTCTCGCGGGCATCACCAATCCCGGCCCGCACGGCTTCTCGCAGATTCTGTACGCCTATACGGAAGCCTCGGCCAACAACGGTTCGGCATTCGCTGGGCTCAACGCCAACAGCCTTTTCTACAACTCGACGCTCGCGTTCGTGATGCTGTTCGGACGCTTCATGATGAAGATTCCGGTGCTCGCGCTGGCCGGCTCGCTGGCGGGCAAGAAAGTGGTGCCGCCGAGCGCCGGCACCTTTCCGACTCACGGCGCGATCTTCGTCCTGCTGCTGATCGGCGTGATCCTGATCGTCGCCGCGCTGACCTTTTTTCCGGCCGACGCCCTGGGGCCGATCGTCGAACACCTGGCGATGATGCAGGGCAAGCTCTACTAGGAGAGGAGTGAATACCGATGCCCGAGCGTAAAGCGACGCCGCTGTGGGAAGGCCAGATCGTCAGGGGCGCCCTGGTCGATTCGCTGCGCAAGTTCGACCCCCGCGTCCAGGCCCGCAATCCGGTCATGTTCGTGGTCGAGGTGACTGCGGCGGCGGTGACCGTGATTCTCTGCCGCGATTTCTTTCTCGGACGCAGCGCGCTGGCCGGCTTCGAGTTTCAGATCGCGCTGTGGCTGTGGTTCACGGTGCTCTTTGCCAACTTCGCCGAGGCGATGGCCGAGGGGCGGGGCAAGGCGCAGGCCGACAACCTGCGCAAGACCCGCACTGAAACCCAGGCCAAGCTGGTTGCGGCCGGGGGCAAGATCGAGATGGTTGCCGCGACCAAGCTCAAACGCGGCGACGTGGTGCTGGTCGAGGCCGGCGACGTCATTCCGGGCGACGGCGAAGTGATCGAGGGCATCGCCGCGGTCAACGAGGCTGCGATCACGGGTGAGTCCGCGCCTGTGATTCGCGAAAGCGGCGGCGATCGCAGCGCCGTCACCGGCGGCACCACGGTCATCTCCGACCACATCAAGGTGCGCATCACCGCCAATCCGGGCGAGACCTTCCTCGACCGAATGATTGCGCTGGTCGAGGGTGCGCAGCGGCAGAAGACGCCCAACGAAATCGCGCTCAGCATCCTGCTCGCCGGACTGACGATCATCTTCATGCTGGTGTGCGTGAGCCTCTATCCGTATGCGCGCTACGGCGGCACCATGCTCTCACTGCCGGTCCTGGTGGCGCTGCTGGTGTGCCTGATTCCTACCACCATCGGCGGATTGCTCTCGGCCATCGGGATCGCCGGGATGGACCGCCTGGTACAGCATAACGTGCTCGCGATGTCGGGCCGCGCGGTCGAGGCGGCGGGCGACGTCGATACGCTCCTGCTCGACAAGACCGGAACGATCACGCTCGGCAACCGGATGGCGACCGAATTCATTCCGACGCTCGACGTGCGGATCGAGACGCTGGCCGACGCCGCACAACTGGCGTCGCTTGCCGACGAAACGCCCGAGGGCCGCTCGATCGTCGTGCTGGCCAAGCGCGAGTATAATCTGCGCGGCCGCGAACTGGCGGAGAAGGACGCGCAATTCATCCCATTCTCGGCGCAGACCCGGATGAGCGGCGTCGACCTCAACGGGCGACGCATCCGCAAGGGCGCCGCCGACCAGGTGATCAAGTTCGTCCGCGACGCGGGTGGCCAGGTGCCGGCCGAGCTGGCGGGCGTCGTCGAGCGTATCTCGCGCAGCGGCGGCACGCCGCTGGTGGTCGCCGAGAACAAGCAAATCCTCGGCGTGATCCATCTCAAGGACATCATCAAGGAGGGCATCCGCGAGCGCTTTGCGCGGCTGCGTGCGATGGGTCTGCGCACGGTGATGATCACCGGCGACAATCCGCTGACCGCTGCCGCGATCGCGCACGAAGCCGGGGTTGACGATTTTCGCGCCGAGGCCACGCCGGAAACCAAGCTCGCGCTTATCCGCGAAGAGCAGGCCGAAGGCAAGCTGGTCGCGATGATCGGCGACGGCACCAACGACGCGCCGGCGCTGGCCCAGGCCGACGTCGGAATCGCGATGAACGCGGGGACCCAGGCCGCGCGCGAGGCCGGCAACATGGTCGACCTCGATTCGAATCCGACCAAGATCATGGAAGTGGTCGAGATCGGCAAGCAGCTGCTGATCACGCGCGGCGCGCTCACCACGTTTTCGATCGCCAACGACGTCGCCAAGTACTTCGCGATCATCCCGGCGATGTTCGTAATCGGCTATCCGGAACTGCAGAAGCTCAACGTGATGCATCTGGCGACGCCCGAGAGCGCGATCCTCTCCGCCGTCATCTTCAACGCGCTGATCATCGTCGCGCTCATCCCGCTCGCGCTGCGCGGCGTGGCCTATCGGCCGATCGGCGCCGCCGCGATCCTGACCCGCAACCTGCTCATCTACGGCCTCGGCGGCGTGATCGTGCCGTTCATCGGCATCAAGGTTATCGACCTGTTCGTGGCCGCGTTCCATCTCGCATGAGGTAGTTAAATCGATGCGTACTCTTATAACCGCAACCGTGATGACTGTCGCACTGACCCTGGTGACCGGAATCGTCTACCCCATAGTGGTCTGGGGCCTGGCACAGGTCCTGTTCCCGTGGCAGGCGAACGGAAGCCTCGTGACCCGCGACGGACAGGTAGTCGGCTCTGAAATCATCGGACAGAATTTCGCCGCGCCGAAATATTTCCATCCCCGCCCGTCGGCCGCCGGCGACAAGGGCTACGACGCGAGCAACTCGAGCGGCTCCAACCTGGGGCCGACCAACCGCAAGCTCGTCGACGCGACCAAGGCCTCGCTGCACAAAGTGCTCGAGGAAAATCCGGGCGCCACGCCCGCCGACGTGCCGATGGACCTGGTGACCGCGTCCGGCAGCGGGCTCGATCCGGAAATCTCCCCGGCGGCGGCGGAGCTCCAGGTCAAGCGGGTGGCGAAGGCGCGCGGGCTTAGCGAGGATGCGGTGCGGGCGGCGCTGCAGGACAACCTGCGGCCGCGCTTCGCCGGATTTCTCGGCGAACCCGGCGTCAACGTCCTCGAGCTTAACCTGGCCCTGGATCGGATGGCCGCGGCGGGACACTGAGACCGGGAGCGGCGCGAGTATATACTCTTGGCCGTATGGCTGAAGAACGTCCCGCGCCCGAATCATTTCTCGATCTGGTCGCCGAGCAGCGCAAGGGCCGGCTCAAGATCTACATTGGCGCGGCAGCCGGAGTGGGCAAGACCTGGCGGATGCTCGAGGAGGCGCACGAGCTGCGCAACAAGGGCGTCGAGGTCGTGCTCGGCTTCATCGAAACCCATCGGCGCGCCGACACCGAGGACATGGTGGGCGACCTGGAGATGGTGGCGCGGCGCAAGCTGAACTATCGCGGCGTCGAAATGGAAGAGATGGACGTCGACGCGATCGTGGCGCGCAAGCCCGAGGTCGCGATCGTCGACGAGCTTGCGCATACCAACGTCGCCGGCTCCAAGCATGAAAAGCGCTACCAGGACATCGAGGAGCTGCTCGCGGCGGGCATCAACGTGATCAGCGCGATGAACATCCAGCACATCGAAAGCCTCAATCCGCGGATGAAGCGGCTGACCGGCGTCGACGTGCGCGAAACCGTGCCCGACTCCTTCCTCGCCCGCGCCGACCAGATCGTCAACGTGGACGTGACCGTTGAGGCGCTGCGCGAGCGGCTGCGCGAGGGAAAGATCTACCCGGCCGCGCAGATCGAGCACGCGCTCAAGAACTTTTTCAAGCCGACCAACCTCGCTTCGCTGCGCGAGGTTGCGCTGCGCGAGGTCGCGCGCGGCCTGAGCCGCCAGCGCGAGGACCGCGAGGCGCTGCAGCGCGAGGGCGGCCGGCGCACGCTGCCGACCGAGCGCGTGATGGTCGGGCTCTCCTCCAACGCGCGCGATCGCGGGATGCTGCTGCGCAAGGCCTGCCGCATCGCGGGGCAGCTCGGCGCCGATTGGTACGCGGTGCACGTCGAAACGCCGTCCGAGGCGGTCAGCCGGGTCAGCACCCGGGACTTCGTCAGCCTGCTCGACAACATCAACCTCGCAAGCGACCTCGGCGCTGAAACCGTGTGGCTCAAATCGGAGAACATCGTCGCCGCCATGCTCGAATTCGCGCGCACGCACGGAGTCACCAAGATCGTGCTGGGCCGCACCCATCAGCCGCTCTGGCGCCGCCTGCTCAAGGGCGACGTGACCAAACGGCTGCTCGGCGCGGCGAGCGATTTCGACGTCGAGATCGTGGGCGGCGAAGACGTCGGCGAGACGGAAAAAGAATCATGAGCACGCCGTCGCTGCGCGCGCGCATCCGCAACGTCAGCCTGCTGCTGGTAGTGCTGATAATCGGGCTCGGCCTCTACGCGCTGCCCCGCGTGTACCGGCTCGGCGGCTCGATCAGCGAGACGCTCCATCGCAACTACACCAGCATCGAGGCCGCCCAGCACATGCATCAGGCGCTGTGGGAACTGCAGATGGCCGAGCGCAACGGCAACCCGCGCGCGCGCCTTGCCGCCTCCCGCGACACCTTCATGCACTGGATGGATGTCGAGGATCGCGATTTTACCGAGCTGGGCGAGCCCGAACTGGCGCACGATATCGAGAGCCGCGGGCGCCGGCTGTTCGACGAGGTCGCCGTGGCGCCGCCGCAGGCACGCCACGACCAGCAGTTCGACGAACTGCACGCGCGGCTGAACGATCTGATCGCGATGAACCAGGCCGCGATGTGGCGCGCGGACAGCCGCGCCGCCGGCCTCGGCAAGCGCCTGACCGCCGAATTCGCCGCCGGCCTCGCGGTCCTGCTCGTGACCGGCATCGTGCTTTCCTGGGGTCTTGGATGGGCGCTGACGCTGCCGCTGACCGAGCTGGCCGAACGCCTGCGCGGGGTGAGCCAGCGCCGCACCTCGGTGCGGCTCGGGCCGCAGTCGCTGGCCGAGCTCGAGAGCGTCGCACGCGAGTTCAATGAGATGGCCGACCATCTGGAACAATACGAAAAGCTCAACGTCGAGCGCCTGCTCTACGAGAAGCACAAGACCGAGGCCATCATCGAAAGCCTCGAAGACGGCGTGGTGCTGATCGACTCGGCCGGAATCGTGACCCACATCAACGAGATCGCCGCCCTGATCATGGACATCGAACCCGCCGAGGCGCTGGGCAGCCAGTTCGACGACCTGAGCAGTAACTCGCCGCACTACCGCCGGGTGCGCGACGCGCTGCGCGGGCTCAGGCGCGCCGCGCCCGACGGGCCGCGCACCGAGGTGCAACTGCACGTGCGCGGACGCGACCATTCGTACGTGCTCAAGCCGATCACGCTCCATCGTACCGAGGGGGCCCCGCTCGGCACTCTGCTAATCCTGCAGGACGTGACCTATTTGCGCGACCAGGACCGCGCGCGCAGCAACCTGGTCGAAACGCTTTCGCACGAACTGCGCACGCCCCTCACGTCGCTCGCGCTTTCCGCGCAGATGATGCAGCGCCACGAGGATGCGCTCGACCCCCGTCAGCGCGAGCTGTTGCGCACGATTCTCGAAGAATGCGCGCGGATGAAGCAGCTCACCGACAGCCTGCTCAATCTCGCGCGCGGCGAGCTCGCCTCGATCTCGCTCGCGCGCGAGCGGCTCGACCTCGCGCAGGTGGCCGAAGACGTCGCCGGGCGCTTCCGCCTGCAGGCCGAGGAAAAGCACATCGCGCTCGAGAGCCATATCGCCCAGGTACCGCCGGTCAGCGGCGATCCGGTCAAGCTTTCGTGGGTCGTGTCGAACCTGATCGGCAACGCGCTTCGCTATACTCCCGAGGGCGGGCGGATCGAGGTTGCGACCAGCTCCGCCGATGACACGGTGCGGCTGGAGGTCGCGGACACCGGCCCGGGTATCGCGCCCGAGCTTCGCGACTACGTATTCGAACGCTTCGCGCAGTATGGCGACGGCGCCGAAAAGGGCTCGGCGGGACTGGGCCTGGCGATCGTAAAGGACATCGTGGTGGCTCACGGCGGGCGCATCTTCGTCACCGGAAATTCGCCGGCCGGCAGCCGCTTCGTGGTCCAGTTGCCGGCGGCGCGGGAGGGCTGAGCGAATGGCGCGGATGCTCATAGTTGACGACGAGAAGAATATCCGCACCAACCTGGCGTCGTTTTTCCAGTCGCTCGGCCACGAGGCCGAAACCGCCGAGAGCGGCCGCGCGGCGCGCGCGATGATCGAGGCGGCGCCGTTCGACCTGGTGCTGACGGACTACCGGATGGCCGAGATGAACGGGCTCGAGCTGCTGGCCGAGATCCGCAAGCGCCGCCCCGAGTGCATGGTGATCCTGATGACCGCGTACGCCACGGTCGAGAATGCGGTCGCCGCGATGAAGGCCGGCGCGTTCGACTACGTGACCAAGCCGTTTTCGCTAGACCAGATCCAGCACCTGGCCGAGCGCGCGCTGCAACTGCAGGTGCTGCGGGCCGAGAATCGCGCGCTGCGCAACGCGATCGACGAGGCTCCGCTGCTGGATTCGGGCAGCCCCGCGATGGTCCGACTGATGGAGACCGCGCGCCAGGCCGCGGCGAGCGAGGCGACCGTGCTGCTGAGCGGCGAGAGCGGCACCGGCAAGAACGTGCTGGCGCGCCAGATCCATCGATGGAGCCCGCGCCACGAGCGCCCGTTCGTGGTGGTCAATTGCACCACGCTTTCCGAGGAGCTGCTCGAGAGCGAGCTGTTCGGCCACGTCCGCGGCGCCTTCACCGGCGCGATCAAGGACAAGCCGGGGCGGCTGGAAGCGGCCGACGGCGGCACCGTCTTCCTCGATGAAATCGCCGACCTTTCCGCCGGCCTGCAAACCAAGTTCCTGCGCTTCGTACAGGAGCAGAGCTTCGAGCGGGTCGGCGGCGATCGCACCATCCGCGTCGACATCCGCATCATCGCCGCCTCCAATCGCGACCTGCGCTCGGAAGTCGCGGCGCGCCGCTTCCGCGAAGACCTGTTCTACCGCCTCAACGTCATCACGCTCTCGGTGCCGCCGCTGCGCGAGCGCCCCGAGGATATCCTGCCGCTGGCCGAATGGATGCTGACGGCGGCCAGCGTGCGCAATCGGCGCGCGCCGATGCAGCTTTCGCCCGAAGCCGCCGCCGCGCTCCGCAACTACCGCTGGCCGGGCAACGTGCGCGAACTGCGCAACGCCCTCGAGCGCGCCGCCGTGCTCTGCCGCAGCGACCTGATCACCCCCGACGACCTGCCCGATTCGATTTTCCGCGAAGCGCCGGAAGGCATCACGACGAGCGCGGCGGCAGCGGCGGCGAGCCTCGAGAAGATCGAGCGCGAGCACATCATGCGCGTGCTCGCCCAGAGCGCGACGCTGGACGAAGCCGCGGCCACGCTCGGCATCAACGTCACCACCCTGTGGCGCAAGCGCAAGCGCTACGGCATCGACTGAGCCGCGCGCGCGGTTCGGCCGATGCCGCAGAGGCTCGTCGCTTCGCGCCGGCCCTGGGGGAACCTCTGCACAAGGCGGATTGTGTCACCCTGAGCGAAAGCTGCTGCAGCGAATGGTCCCGGTGCCGGGCTTTTTCGGGATTCTTCGCTTGTTGCGCGAAGCGGAGCGGAAGAGTCTGGAGTCCCTGGCGCGGCGGACGCGCAGCGCCCCGCAACTGGCGTGGCGGGCACGGATCATTCTCAAGTGCGCCGAGCGGGTCGACAACAAGACCGTGGCCCACAAGCTCAGAGTCACGCCGCAGATGGTTGGCAAGTGGCGGGCGCGTT
>DATJXN010000037.1 GCA_035500095.1 Candidatus Binataceae bacterium | reverse complement strand
TCGGCGTTTCCGCCGTTCTCGGCGGCTGCCGCTAGGCCGGGCTTTAATCCATCGCGCGACGCGGAGCCTGCGCTCGCCCTTTTGTCGCTGACGAAACCAGGTCCCTTCGTGAACCCATACCTTCGCGTCGTGATGCGTGAGGGATTCCTTTATCCAGGGCCAGTCCTCGCTCGTCCTCAGCGCGCGCTCAATGACGCTCATCAGCCTCGCGATGGCGTAGCGCTTGGCGCGGTCGCCGAAATCAGGTGACCGATAATATTGGGCGCGTATGCCGGCGCATCCGCTGTGAAACACGTCGACCAGCGTGCTCGGTAGTTCAAGCGTGACGACCGCGCGGTGGTAGGTCGGCTCATCGTCCTTTGGCTCACAGCCGCAGGCGGTCACCCGGGCTTCGCGCGCAATAATCGCGACAATCGCCTCGAACGTCGTCGCCGCGAGCAGACGGTCGCGCTGATCGGCGCTCGTGTGCCCGGCCAACCGCCAATCTTGTCTCCGAATACGCACGAAGTTCCCTCTGATCGCACGCACCGGTCAACTCCTTGACAATTCGGGCTTTCTACCACATCTTGTAGGTGGCGGGGACTGATACTCATTCCCTGGAGTCGAATATAAATATTTTCTGTGTTTGCTGTAAGAGTACTCAGGTTCGGGTCGAGCGAATTGGAAACCAATTTCTTGCGCTCTGCGCCGCCTGTACGCTGGGGCTTATGCTTTCGCTAACTGAGGTTCACGAACCACCGAAGTCGGTAACGCCGCAGGTGGTTGTGAGAGTTGCGACGGCGCCGCACACCGCAACATCGTCGGAATCGTATTCGCTGAAGCTCTGGAAGAACTAGCGAGTGGTCGGGCCTAGGCCCAACGGCGGCGGACTCAGCCCGCCTCCGCTTCGGGCGAAGACCTAAGCGCGAGCCACGCTTGCTTTGTGCCCAGAAGGAGCGCCAAGGTATTCAAATAAATTGGAACGGGGGAATGTTATGACCGTTTCCATTAGGGCAGCAAAAAATGTAATGGTGCGCGGCTTTGCGAGTGCCGCAATTGTCGCCGCACTTCTCTCCACACCCGGAACAGCTCCGAGAGCTGGCAACAGCCCGCCGCAAAATGATCTGGGAGGTGGCCGCACCATGCCGGCCAATTGCAAACAAAACCTGGATCGGTGCAGCCAGCAAATCTGGGGGCACGACACATTTGCTCACGAAGGTGATCGGCATAGCGTTGCATTCAATAACGGTGCGGTGTTGACCTGCACCAGCAAAGGCGCCAATAAACCCAGAAACTGCACGCTAGACGAACCCGTCGGCGACCGGGGGAAAAAGACGGACGATTCCCAAACCCGTATATTCGACCAGCAACACGATGTTACCCAGCAGCGTAGTCAAAGCGGAAAAGCTGGGCCACCGGTCCCACCCGAATATACCCGCCCTTGATTTCCCGTTTTAGATCGGGCCTAGCCCCAACGGCGGCGGACTCAGCCCGCCGCCGTCTCAGCCCCGTGCCGCCGATCATCGAAGCAAGCGGCGCCCTCGTCGGTATTCGCCCTGTTGAGTACCAGGCTATCGAGCGCTGGCGGGGTCGAGATCCAGATCCAGATCCAGCAATCGCCTGACCTTTTCCGCGACCCTCAGGCGTAGTGCGCGGTCGTCCCACCAGGCGGCCATCGCGAGATTCGCGCTCCGGATCGTCCCGGTCGTTCGCCTCGCTTGCTCGCGATACCTGTCGGCGGCGGCCTGTGCGTCGCTCGCAACGTCTATCATTCTGCACCTCTATCGCGGCACGGAAGATGAAGGCCCCGCCTGTGGGCAGACAGGCGAGGCCCTCGGAGCAGGGAAGCAATTCCTGTGCTTGAGCCTTTCGGACTCCCAAACGGGGTGTCGAGCCGTTTATACGCGGTTATGGTTAACGAAGGCTTAACGGCACCGTCCCGCCGTGGGTTGACGACCGATGCCCGCGCGACTGCCGCGGCGGCCATGGACCGAAGGTGCAGGGGCGAGGCCGCTGCGCTATGATGCGCGAAAGCCGGAAAATCGGCGCCGCATTCCCGGGGAGGGAACCATGGCCGATGCGCCCGAGCGAACCGCCATCCGCAAGATCTATCTGCGCCTGTTGCCGGTTGCGCTGCTGATCTATTTCCTCTGCTACATCGATCGCATCAACGTCAGCTTTGCTGCCCTGACCATGAACAAGGATCTGGGGCTCGACGCCTCGATCTTCGGCATCGCCGCGGGCGCGTTTTTCTGGGGGTATTGCCTCTTCGAAGTCCCCAGCAACATCGTCCTCGAGAAGGTCGGTGCGCGGCTCTGGCTCGCGCGGATCATGGTGACGTGGGGGCTGCTCTCGGGCGCCACGGCATTCTGTGTCGGGCCGTGGAGCTTCATGATTGTGCGTTTCCTCCTCGGCGTCGCCGAGGCGGGCCTCTATCCCGGCGTGCTCCTCTTCTTCACCTACTGGTTCCCCGACAAGCACCGTGCGCGGATCTTCGCGGGCTTCACGCTGGCGCTGCCGGCGGCGGTGGCGGCGGGGGCGCCGATGTCCACCGGACTCATGGAGCTCGACGGCATCTGGGGTCTTGCGGGTTGGAAGTGGATGTTCCTGGTGGAGTCGGTCCCGACGGTCATCATCGGCTGCCTCCTGCCTTTCATTCTGACGAACCGGCCCTCCGAGGCGCGCTGGCTCAACGCGGAAGAGCGCGATTGGTTGATCCGTACGCTCGATCGCGAGCGGCGCCAGATCGAGGCGCAGCGCAAAGTCGGCCTCCTGGAGTCATTTTGGAACCCGCGCGTGCTCCTGCTCGCGCTCAATTTCTTCGGCATCGTCACTGCAAGCCTCGGCCTGCTGCTCTTCCTGCCGCAGATCGTGAAGCAGATCGGCCTCACGAACATGCAGGTCGGATGGGCTGGGATGGTGCCGTATATCTGCGGCTCCCTGAGTATGCTCGTATGGGGCTGGCTCTCCGACCGCATGGACGAGCGGCGGTGGAACCTCTTCACGGCCTGCGTGGTCGCGGCGGTCGGCCTCATGATCGCGGGCGTCTTCGTCGGGAGCTATTGGTCGCTGGTGGGAATGTCGATTGCGGCCATCGGTCTCTATGGCACCAAGGGACCGTTCTGGGCGATACCCTCGATGTTCCTGACAGGCACCTCGGCGGCAGCGAGTTTCGCATGGATCAATTCGATCGGAAATCTCGGAGGATTCTTCGGCCCGTCGATCGTCGGTTGGGTCAAGACCAACACCGGTAGTTTCTCCGGCGGGCTCTATGCCCTCGCTGCTTTCGCCCTCATGGCGGCGATCGTCGCGGCAGGCTGGCTCCAAATCCCGAAGCCCGCATCGCTCGTTGCTCCGCCCGCCGCTCCGGCGGAATAGCGCCCCGAGGCCGATTGGAAGAAGGCGTAGTCTGGGCCGAGCTCGAGTAGATCGGGCGACGGGCGCCGCGGCGCCGCTAGGCGCGGCGCGTCGTCAGACTTCGCTCCGTGAGCGCGCCGAAGACCAGACCCATCGTTGTCCAGAGGATGACCTGCATCCCAAGCGACGCGACCCGGAACCGCCAGAGCACGACCGCGGGAAAGTGCTCGGGAACTTCGTTGACGGTCGGCAGGAGGAACTGCGCGACAACGACGATCGCCACGAACGCGGCGCCGGCGACGATCACGGCGTTCCACAGGCCGGCCCTGTCGACGAGCCTCCGCCCGAACGCGACGGCCACGGTGACGCCGATCAGGGAGATCAACATCATCGCGAAGTAAAGCGCGGTGCGATGTCCGATCGTGTCGGGCTCGCCCACTGCAGGAGGATTCGGCGGATAGGTGAGCGCCGGCACCAGCACCAGCGCAATGAACCCCAAGCTCGCCAGCAACGCCGAAACGCCGCGGGGCGCGAGATGGCCGAGGCGGCCGTAAGCGTAGGCGAATGACAGGGCAAAAAGCCCGCCCAATGCTGCGCCGTAAACCACGACGCCCGTGAAGAGCCCAATGGTGCTCTGAACCTCGCGGCTCACCAGCTCCATCTCGGGCTCCATGCCCATGGAATGATGCGTTTGGTCCTGGTGCGTTTGGTCCTGGTGCGTTTGGTCCTCGAAGGCGATGGCGCTGTCGATCGACGGCTCTCCAAACACCTCGCCGAAACCGAAGGCAAGCAGCCCTGCGAGCACGCCCACGAGCATGCCCCGGATCAAGAGCGTCCTCACCATGGTTGGGGCGCTCCTCAGTGGCAGGGGAAGCCTAGCAGGTGCCGTCCATCGTGCACGAACTCATGCACGTACATGCCCGGAAAGATCGATGTCGCACCCTCTTCGACGCCGACGAAATAAACCGCCAGCATCAGGAACAATGCGAAGATCAGCCAAGGCGCCAGCTCGCGTACCGGGATCGGTGCCGGAACTGGAACAGGTGGGGCAACTTGCGTGAGAGCGATGTCAGTCATGATCAGACCTCCTGGGATGACGCGTCCCACTTCGAGCGACTCATTCGGCGAGGCAAGGTCTGGCTTTCGAGTTGCGCAACGAAGATGCGGAACCCAACACAGTGGCGCGACCGCGCCGGAATTGCACCGGCTTCCTAACTCGCGAACGGCACTGACGCTAAAGGGCGAGGTCGTTCAATGTCAAGGTCGACCGCGGGGAAACGCGCGCCGCCGGAATTTGGCGACGAAATCATGGCGCCGAATGTTCCGCGGGGATCGCGGATAGCGGCGTGGAGATCCCGCTCGCTGCCTGAGTTGCCGCCGTTCCGAGTCCCCGGCGGGCGCGCCAAATACGCTCTTCAAACTCCGGCCGTCATAACCAGAGGGCGAGGCCGGCGAGGCGCATTCCCCGATCCTAAAGAATACAGTGTCGCCTTAATAAGAGGGGCTTTGGGTCGCTCTGCGGCCGAGTCCTGCAAACTTCTGCGGGAAAATCCGACTGCGGAACGCCTCTCGGGAGCACACCGGTATGGACACTGCGGATGTCATCGGTAAGATTTTGCGCGTTTAGGTAGTGGGGGAAGAAGTTGGGTAATTGGGAGAACACGCCCAGCGGCGCGCGCATCGATCGGAGCGCGGACCCACTCTCGCGGACCGTGCAGTTCGTTCTGCGCGACGGTGATGCCGAGATTCGCTGTTGCATCACCTTCGACGCGCTGCAGCGGCTTGCGCGCGTCGGAGGCCAGGCGGCGGAGATCGCGGAGCAACTCTTCGACCGGCACCGCCGCGACATCGAGCTCATGGCGCTAACGCGCTATGCAGCAGGAGACTTCGCGGGAGGTGTGGTGCGGATCGATGTGAACGACCTGCGGCTTCCCGCGAACGAGCCCTGATCTCCGCTACTTCCTCGCCACGAGGTCGATCTCCACGAGCGCATCGCGCGCGAGCGCTGTAACGCCGATGCAAGTGCGTGCGGGAAGCCTGCCCTCCGCGAAATAGCCGCGATAGACCGCGTTCATCCGCTCGTAGTCGCGCTTGAACTCCGCAAGGTAGACGCGGGCTGAAACGACCTGCGCCAGCGAATAGCCGGCGCCGGCGAGCACGATCGCGAGATTGTCGAGGACGCGCCGCGTCTGCGCCTCGATTCCCTCCGGGAGAGCGCGCGCGTCGTCGCCCGGCCAGGTCGGCATCTGTCCCGTCACGAAAAGCCAGCCGTCGATCTCGACGGCGTGGCTGAACGGCGCGACCGGGGTCGGCGCGCCGGGGATCATCAGGTGGTTCTGTCGCGTCACGGGCTTCCTCTGCTCTGGGGGCTGGCGGGCGTCGCCGATTGATGCAACATAGCGCGCCAAAGGCAACGGGAGCGCATGCGAGGCACCATGACCGTCACCCTCGTTCGGAACGCCGATTGGGTCGTCGCCTGGAACGAGGCGGCGAGCCGGCACGACTATCTCACGAACGCCGATCTCGCCTTCGAAGGAGACCGCATCGTCTTCGTGGGGCGGGGCTACCGCGGTCCAGCCGAACGCGAGATCGACGGGCGCGGGCGTATGGCGCTGCCGGGCTTCGTCAACATCCACTCGCACCCGGCCTCCGAGCCCTTCAATAAAGGCCTCATGGAAGAGCGCGGCTCGCTGCGGCTCGGCATGAGCTCGCTCTACGAGTTCATGCTGCTGGTGCGGCCGGACGACGAGGCGAAGCGTGCGGCGATGCTCTTTGCAGTGGGCGAGCTCCTGAAAAGCGGTGTCACGACCTTCACGGATTATTCGATGGCGCGAGCAGGCTGGCTGGAGGACCTCGCGGGGACGGGCATCCGCGCCTGCGTCGCGCCTTCCTACCGCTCCGCACGCTGGTTCACGCCCAACGGACATCGCGTGGAGTACGAGTGGAACGAGGCTGCCGGCCGCGAGGCGATGGCAGCGGCGCTCGAGGTCGTAGACGCGGCGAAGCGCCACAACAGCGGCCGGCTCTTCGGCATGCTCGCCCCCGCGCAGGTCGACACCTGCACGGAGGAGCTGCTCCTCGCGAGCGTCGAAGCCGCGAAGGCGCGTAACGTCCCCGTGCAAATCCACGCCTCGCAGAGTGTGGTCGAGTTCCGGGAGATGGTGGCGCGCCACGGCAAGACGCCGATCCAGTGGCTCCACGACATCGGGTTCCTCTATGAGGGTGCGATCGTCGCGCACTGCATCTTCGTCGACGAGCACAGCTGGATCCGCTGGCCTATGCGGGGCGATCTCGAGCGCATGGCGAGCTCCAAGGCGTCGGTCGCGCATTGCCCGAACGTGTTCGTCCGGCGCGGCATCCTCCTCGAGAATTTCGGGAAGTACCGAAAGCTCGGCATCAACATCGGGCTCGGCACCGACACTTTCCCGCACAATTTCGTCGAGGAGATGCGCTGGGCGACGGCGCTCTGCAAGGTCGCGGCGACCAACGTCGAAGCGACGGACCTGGCGGAGGTCTTCCACGCCGCGACGGTCGGCGGGGCAAAGGCGTTGCTCCGCGACGACATCGGCCGCCTTGCGCCCGGCTGCAAGGCCGATCTGTCGCTGGTCGATCTCCGGCACCCGAGCCTGCAGCCGCTCTACGATCCCCTGAAGAGCCTCATCTTCAGCGGGCTCGAGCGCGCGATCACGGATGTCTTCGTGGACGGCCGTCAGGTGGTCCGCGACGGCGAGGTGACGACGATCGACATGCAGGCCGCCGCCGAGGCGATGAACCGCGGGCAGCGCGACGCGCTCGCGCGCGCGCCCGCGGGCGACCACGCGCATCGTCCGACAGAGCGGATTTTTCCGCCGACTTTGCCGATACGGAGCTGAGATTAGCCCCTCCCCCTCGAGGAGGGAGGGCGCGAGATTACCGTCGCCGGCGGTGGTGACGATTGCGGGCGGGCGCGGCAGCCTGCGGCCGCGGGTTCGCCACGGGTACGGCACGGAAGCCGTGGTCGTTCACCACCGCGATGCGACGGCCGATCAGACGCTCAATGTCGACGAGATAAGACCGCTCATCGTGTGCGCAGAAGGAGAGGGCGATTCCGCTCGCGCCCGCGCGCGCGGTTCGGCCGATCCGATGCACGTAGCTCTCGGGAACGTTCGGGAGCTCGAAGTTGACGACATGGGTGATGCCGTCGATGTCGATGCCGCGCGCGGCGATGTCGGTTGCGACCAGCACCCGCGCGCGTCCGCGGCGGAAGTTCTCGAGCGCGCGCTGCCGCGCGGTCTGCGACTTGTTGCCGTGGATCGCCTCGGCAGCCACGCCGCTTCGGCTCAGATGCTCGCTCACGCGATTGGCGCCGTGCTTAGTGCGGGTGAAGACGATGACGCGGGAGAGTGTCGGATCGCGCAGGACTTCCGCGAGGAGCGCGCGCTTATTGCCGGCATCGACGTGATAGACGCGCTGGTCGATGAGTTCCACCGTTGTTGCCTGCGGCGTCACCTCGACGCGCAGCGGATCCGTCAGGATCTCCGCGGCGAGGCGCGCGATGTCCGCGGGCATGGTCGCGGAGAAGAGCAGGGTCTGACGTCGCTTCGGCAGCGCCGCTACGATCCGGCGGACGTCGCGAACGAAGCCCATATCCAGCATGCGGTCGGCCTCGTCGAGGACGAAGATCGAGACGCCGTCGAGTTTCGCATGGCCTTGCTGCATCAGGTCGAGGAGACGGCCGGGCGTTGCGACGAGGATGTCGGGGCCGCGGGCGAGCGCATCGACCTGGGGCTGCTGGCCGACGCCGCCGAAGATCACGGCATGGCGCAGGCCGAGGTAACGCCCGTAGCCGCGGAAACTCTCGCCGATCTGAGCCGCGAGCTCGCGGGTCGGCGTGAGGATGAGAGAGCGACAGCTCCGAGGCGCCGCGCGCTCGCGGCGGGCCGCGAGCTGCTGCAACATCGGAAGCGCGAAGGCCGCAGTCTTGCCGGTGCCCGTCTGGGCGATGCCAAGGAGGTCGCGTCCCTGCAGTAGATGCGGGATCGCGCTTCCTTGGATCGGTGTCGGCTCGGCATAGCCCTCGGCGGCGAGCGCACGCAGGAGCGGCTCGGCGATGCCGAGATCGGTGAAGGATGTAGTCACGGTGAGATGAGTCTTTCTAAGCCGCTCGAGCCGGCATCTCCTTGGATGCGTATGGGCTGCGGCGTTATGGTCCGTCTCTCGCGCGCGGCCGAGACGGTTGGTTGCTGGCGATGGTCTCGGGAATGCCGCGCCTCTCTGCCTATGGGCCAGGGCGCATCGCGCGATCGCGAGAAATCGTTCTCAGCCCGTAGATGGGCCCTCGCGACGCTTAAGTCAAGCGCAATCGCTAGTTACCAAATTCTTAACGGCCGCGGTGACGTGGGCGCGGGGAGTTGGGCGCGGACGAAGAGCGCTCGTCCTTGTGTCGGAAGCTCAAACGGCCGCGCGTGAGGTCGTAGGGCGTCATTTCCACGGTGACGCGGTCGCCCGCGAGAACGCGAATGCGATTCTTCCGCATCTTGCCGGAGGTGTAGGCGAGCGTCTCGTGGCCGTTGTCGAGGCGTACGCGGAACCGAGCGTCCGGGAGAAGCTCCAGCACGGTGCCTTCGAACTCGATCAAGTCTTCCTTTACCAACCCCGTCTCCTTGCGGTCCGTTCGCCGCGGCTAAGATGGAGCGCCGCCCCGTTCAATGCAAGCGAGTTGCCATTTTCCCCGTGAACCCCGCTACCATGGGCTTTGCGCTGCTACGGGGAGGGCCGCTGGCGTGCAGCATCGTCGTCGAATTCTGGGGCTCGGCTGCCTCGCGGCTCTGGGCGCGTTGGGAAGATCGCTCGCGCTCGCCGCCGAGCCGATTCTGGTCGACGTCGAGCTGGTCCTGGCGGTTGACACCTCCGGCAGCGTCAGCAGCGACCGGTTCGAGCTGCAAAAAGAGGGCTACGCCGAGGCCTTTGCCAACGCCAACGTGCTGGATGCGATCCGCTCAGGGATGCGTCGCGCGATCGCCGTGACAATGACACAATGGACGGGCCCCGCAATGCAGACGCAGGTCGTGGATTGGGCCCGCATCGACGATGCGGCCTCGGCGGCACGCTTCTCGGCTGCGATCGCTGCAGCGCCGCGGGCACTCTTCAGCGGCGGGACTTCCATCAGCGGTGCCATCGACCGGGCCGTCGATCTCTTCGCGTTGAGCGGCTTTCGCGGCGAGCGCCGCGTGATCGACGTCTCCGGCGACGGCTCCAACAATCGCGGCCGACCCGCGGAGAACGCGCGGGACGACGCGCTGCGCGCGGGGATCGCGATCAACGGCCTCCCGATCCTTACCTTGGAGCCGGAACTCGACGAGTATTATCGCACCAATGTCATCGGCGGGCCCGGCGCCTTCGTCATCGCGATCGACCGTTACGAGGATTTCGCGGATGCAATCCTCCGGAAGCTCATCCAGGAGATTGCGGGCGAGCAGCGAGAGCCCCGCCATCGCATGGCGCGCCTGGCATCGCCGAGACCGTAATTACTGACCCAGCACGCGCTGCGCTTCCGCCTGAATGCCGGCCGTGAGAGTTCTGTCGAAATCCGGCGATTTCTTGAGGACCGCCTTGCCGACGGGCGAATTGTAGAACTTCGCCATGCCCGAGAGTTCGTCCGCCGTGTAGATCTTGATGCAGGTGTCGACCATGATCGCGCGGATACGGCTCGGATCCACATTGCGCAACTTGTCGAGCGCGGCCTGCTGCTG
>DATJXN010000036.1 GCA_035500095.1 Candidatus Binataceae bacterium | reverse complement strand
AATCTTGGAGACCGCGCTTTCAGAGAGCGAAATCATTTTCTCTTTCGACGCCCCACCCGCTCGCTAGGAGGATTTCTCCCCGGCGGACTTCCGCTCGATCTCGCCGGCCGCGTCTGCGCCCTTGCGGTTGCGCCAGTCGGTGATCGCCGCCTTTATAGCATCCTCGGCCAGCACCGAGCAGTGAATTTTGACCGGCGGTAGATTCAGTTCCTTCACGATCACGGTGTTCTTGATGGCCATGGCTTCGTCGATGTGCTTGCCCTTGACCAGCTCGGTCACGTAGCTGGACGAGGCGATCGCGCTGCCGCAGCCGAAGGTCTTGAAGCGCGCGTCCTCGATCACGCCGCTTTCGCTTATCCTGAGCTGCAGCTTCATCACGTCGCCGCACTCGGGCGCGCCGACCACGCCCGTACCGACATCCGGGTCGTCCTTGGCGAAACTGCCTACGTTGCGCGGATTGTTGTAGTGCTCGAGAACCTTATCTGAATAAGCCATGACCGCTTAGCTCCTGGTTGCGAATTTACGCCCGCCAGTTGACGGACTTGAGATCGATTCCCTCGCGCGCCATCTCGTACAGCGGCGACATCTCGCGCAGCCGCTTGACCTCGCGCGAGACCTGCTCGGTCACGAAGTCCACCTCTTCCTCGGTGTTGAAGCGCCCCACCCCGAAACGGATCGAACTGTGCGCCAGTTCCTCGTTGATGCCGAGCGCGCGAATCACGTAGGACGGCTCCAGCGTGGCCGAGGTGCAGGCCGAACCGGAGCTCACCGCGACGTCGCTGATTCCCATCAGTAGCGACTCGCCCTCGACGTAGGCGAAGCTGACGTTGAGATTGCCGGGCAGGCGCTCGGTCGGATGACCGTTCAGATAGATCTCGTCGAGGCGCTCGAAGAGCCCGGCCTGCAGCTTGTCGCGCAGCGAGCGCAGCCGCGCCGCCTCCTCCTGCATCTCCGCTCGCGCGATCTCGCACGCCGCGCCGAAGCCCGCGATTCCCGGCACGTTGAGCGTGCCCGAGCGCATCCCGCGCTCGTGGCCGCCGCCATCGATAATCGGGGTCAGGCGCACGCGCGGCCCCTTGGAGCGCACATAGAGCGCGCCCACGCCCTTGGGCCCGTAAAGCTTATGCCCCGACATCGCGAGCAGGTCGATACCGTCGCGCTCGACGTCGACCGCAATCTTGCCGATCGCCTGTACCGCGTCGCAGTGGAAAATCACGCCGCGCTCTTTAGCGATCCGGCCGATTTCGCGGATCGGATGGATCGTTCCGATCTCGTTGTTCGCGTACATAATCGAGATCAGCACGGTCTTGTCGGTGAGCGCGTTACGCACGGCGTCCGGATCGACCATCCCGTACTTGTCCACGGCAAGGTAGGTCACCGTCGCCTTGCCCGCGCGTTCCAGCGCGCGGCAGCTGTCGAGCACCGCCTTGTGCTCGGTGACGCAGGTGATAATGTGGTTGCCCTTGTCCTTGTAGAACTCGACAACCCCCTTGATCGCTTCGTTGTCGGACTCGGTCGCTCCGCTGGTGAAGATGATTTCCTTGGATTTGGCATTGACCAGCGCGGCAATCTGATTGCGCGCCTTGTCGACCGCTTCCTCGGCCTCCCAGCCGAAGCTGTGATTGCGGCTCGCGGCATTGCCGAACTTCTCCCTGAAGTACGGCAGCATCGCGTCCAGCACCCGCGGATCGACCGGCGTCGTCGCGTGATTGTCCATGTAGATCGGCAACTTCAACATCGATTCCGAACCCTCTCGCCCGAACCCTCTCGGACGCTCATCGGCGGCCCACTGGTCCCGAAAACAGCGCCGCAATACTGGCGCTCGAATTAGTGGACTTACAAGGTCGAGTATAAGGTCTAACCCGCCGGGATGTCAAATGAACTATAAGCAACTGCACCGTCCGGCGGCGCGCGTTATAAGGCAAAGCGCTTTGGAGCCATCCGGCTCACGGGTTGGCGCAAAAACCTTACCGAAAGGTCAGGAGAAGGCAGGATCCGATGCGCCTGCGGGCACCGAACTCATGCCTATCGACACAAAGTCGCGAATGCGATCACGGGTACAACTTTCGCATATTGTGTCCGCACAACCGCTTCAATTTGCATCGGCCGAGACGTTTTTTAAACCTGACGATATGATTTATTGTAATATTGTTATCGTGAGGTATTTTGGCAGTTAATCTTACTTACTTGCGGCTGAATTTTGACATTTGCAACCACAAGGCCTAAAACCGAGCTCAAAACGGATCGCGACCGAAAATCGCCTCCGAAATCTCTGACATCCCCGACATCCCAATGACAAACGCAGATCCTAAAAAGAGCGCCAACGCGAACCGTTTTCTCTCCACATGGGTGGACGAGATGGCTCGCCTGACCAGGCCCGACCGCATCCATTGGTGCGACGGCAGCGAAGCCGAGCGCCAGCGTCTGTACAAGGAAGCCGTCGCCGCCCGCGTTCTGATTCCGCTCAACCCCACGAAGCGCCCGGGTTGCTATCTGCATCGCTCCAACCCCAACGACGTCGCCCGCTCCGAGGACCTCACCTTCGTATGCACGCGCGATCGGGACGACGCCGGTCCGACCAACAACTGGATGCCGCCCGGGGAAACTTACGAGCGGATGCGGGGATGGTACGACGGCGCGATGCGCGGGCGCACGATGTACGTCGTGCCGTACGTTATGGGCCCGCTCGACTCGCCGTTCGCGCGAATCGGCGTTGAACTGACCGATAGCGTTTACGTCGCGCTCAACATGGGATGGATGACGCGGATGGGCACCGCCGCGCTCGAGATGCTGGGGGCGTCGGGCGATTTCAACCGCGGACTTCATTCGACCCTAGATTGCGATCCGAAGCGGCGCCTGGTGTGCCACTTTCCCGAGGACAATACGATCTGGTCGGCCGGCAGCGGCTACGGCGGCAACGCGCTGCTGAGCAAGAAGTGTTTCGCGCTGCGTATCGCAAGCTGGCTTGGGCGAACCGATGGCTGGCTCGCAGAGCACATGCTGATCCTCGGCCTGCAAAGCCCCGAGGGCGAAACCTCCTATATTGCGGCGGCATTTCCGAGCGCCTGCGGCAAGACCAACCTCTCGATGCTGACGCCGCCGCCGGCCTTTCGCGGATGGCGCGTGACCACCGTCGGCGACGACATCGCGTGGATGCAAATCGGGTCGGACGGGCGGCTGTGGGCGGTGAATCCCGAGGCCGGATACTTCGGCGTCGCGCCCGGAACCAATGCGCACTCCAATCCCAACGCCATGAAAATGGTCGAGCACGACACCATCTTCACCAACGTGGCGATGACGCCCGACGGCGACGTCTGGTGGGAGGGCATGGGCACCGAACCGCCCGAGGGACTGGTCGACTGGCAGGGAAACCCGTGGCGCAAGGACTCGGGCAAACCGGCGGCGCATCCCAATAGCCGTTTCACCACGCCGATGCGCAATAATCCCGCACTCTCCCCGCAAGCCGACTCGCCGAAAGGAGTGCCGATCTCCGCGATCGTCTTTGGCGGGCGGCGCGCTTCGACCGTGCCGCTCGTGTTCGAGTCCTTCGACTGGAACCATGGCGTTTACCTGGGCGCGACGATGGGCTCGGAGACCACGGCAGCGGCCACTGGCAAGGTCGGCGTCGTGCGGCGCGACCCGATGGCGATGCTTCCGTTCTGCGGCTACAACATGGGCAAATATTTCGCTCATTGGCTGCAGATGAAGAGCCGGCTGAAAAATCCGCCCAAGGTTTTTATGGTCAACTGGTTCCGCAAGAACAGCGAGGGCCGCTTCCTGTGGCCCGGCTACGGTGAAAATATCCGGGTGCTCAAGTGGATTGTGGAGCGGGTGGCCGGCCGCGCCGCGGCCGAGCGCTCGCCGGTGGGGATGCGGCCCGCGGACGGCGCGCTCGATCTGACGGGTCTCGAAATCGCCGGCGACTCGCTGAAGCAGGCGATGGCGGTCAAACCCGAGGATTGGGCGGTCGAACTCGATTCGCAGGAAGAGTTTTTCAAGAAGTTAGGCTCAAGCGTGCCCGAGCAAATTACCGAGCAGCGCAAGATCCTGCGCGCGGCGCTCGCGGTCCAATAATTCCCGATCGCGAACGTAGTTTCCTGACCGCGACTGCCCGGAGAGGAACGGCGGGCGGCATCTTCATTCCGTGATTTTTCCGACAGTGCGGCGCGGGGCGCCTCGCCCTCATTCGGCGAGAGGGCCTGGATGCTCGCGGTCGAAGCGCACCACGAAGGGCCTGCGCTCGGAGCGCAGCGACTTCAGCGCGGCCTCGCGCGTCTGCTCGAATTCGCGCTCAAACCATGGAGCCAGCCGCGAGAGAAGCGCCTCGGCGCCGGAGTCCCCGCTGTCCTCGAAATCGTCGGCCGCGCCGGCTATCGTGCGCGCGACCGTACATAGAAAGCCGACCCGCTCAAGCCCGTCGGCCCGTTCGAACGCAAGTGTCAGCGTTACATCGTCGGGGCCTGTCGCGGGCGGCGCGGCGAGACGCAGCTGGTAGAATCCCCGCCCGGTCTTTATTTCATGCGAAGACGTGAAGTTTACGCCGCGCGCGTGACCGCGCCGCGGCCCCTGCCGCTGCCGCCCTTGCCCTCCCAGAACAGCACCACGGGGCCGGCGATGTAGATCGACGAGTAGGTCCCGGTGATGAAACCGACCAGCAGGGTGAAGGCCGAGGGGCGCAGGATCGGACCGCCGAGTGTGAGCAGCGCGATCAGCACGGCGATCGCGGTGCCCGAGGTCAGGATGGTACGCGAGAGCGTCTCGTTGATCGCGCGGTTCATGATTGCCGCGATCGGCTCGCGCCGGCGCTTGCTTGCATCCTCGCGAATCCGATCCGACACGATGATGGTGTCGTGGACCGAGTAGCCGATTACCGTCAGCAGCGCGGCGAGCGTCGTGAGATCGAATTCCAGACGCGAGATGACCAGCGCGCCGACCACCACCAGCACGTCATGCGTCAGCGCGATAACCGCGCCGGCGCCGAAGCTCCAGCTCACGCCGCGGAACTGCCAGGCGATGAAGATGCCCATGAAGATGGTCGCGAAGATCACCGCCATGAAGCCGTTGCGGCGCAGGTCGCGGCCGACCTTGGCGCCTACCGATTCGACCCGCAGCACCTGCGCGGCGCCTGGCCCGTACGATTTGTCGAGCTGCTCTTCGAGCTTCTTGCCGAGGCTGCCGACGTTTTTCACGGTCTCGAAACGGACCAGGTACTGATGGCGCTCGGTGGCGCCGAAGTCCTGCACCGTCACTTCGCCAAGTCCCATCGGCTCGAGGGCGCTGCGAATATGTCCGCCGTCGGTCGCGCTCTTGAATTGCAACTGGACCACGCTGCCGCCGACAAAGTCGACGCCGTAGTTGAGCCCGACGGTTATCAGCAGAACAATGGCGGCGAGGTTGATGATGGTCGAGAGCGCGACGAAGAAGTAGCGCTTGCCGACGAAATCGAGATCAATGTCGGGGCGAATTATCTGAAAGGACATCGGTCCTGCGTGGCTCCTCTGCCGCTTCGCGCCGCGCGCGCCCAGCGCCGGTGGAACAGCGAAACCCTTAATCGTTTGATCCGATCAATAAAAGCACAGCCCGGCCCGCCGCGCCATCGCGCCGGATGGCTGCGGCATCTTTCACAATGTCCGGAATCTCTGCCCGGTTTTCCGCCGGTCAGGCGGCGGCGGTGCGGGCCTTGCCGCACTTGCCGCACTGGTTGTTATGGTTGTCGGCGTCTTCGAGGAGGCCGTCGTCAAGCGAATGGCATACCTTGAGGCACTTGCCGCAGATGAAGTAGATGCCGTCGATGGTCTTGTTGATACGCTCGCGGTTGAGGATGCGGCCCTTCAGCTTTTCGATGCGGATGCCGAGGAGCTCCTGGTACTGGCGCTTGATCTTGCGCCGCCCGGCTTCGTCTTTGGGGAGGTCGGCGTCTTCGTCGGCCTCGTCCGGCGAGTCGGCGAAACTGGGATACAGGTCACGCTTGGCGGTCTTGCTTTTGCGAGTCCTGGCCATCGCTGGTATCCCCTCCCCTAGCGCGTGCGCGCGACGTAGCCGCAGTTCTTATCGCACACGAGGAAAAATCCGCGCCGGCCGTAACCGGCGAACATCGTTACCTTGCTCTCCGCGCCGCAGCTCGGACAGGTATGTTTGTATCCTACGTCGCCGCGGCTTTTCTCCGCCGTCTTCGCCTTTTTCTCAGCCATGACCGATGACGCTCTCTTTGTTTAAGGTTTTGGGTTTCGCTTCCTGGCTCTCAAACCGGTGGTGACTCGGGGCGGGCCCGCCTCAGACGGACGCTGCGGGCGATTTTGCGCGGTCCGATTCTTTCATACGCTTCATACTGCCAGGACACCGTTTCTGCCGGATCACTATAGCACAGGGTAAACGGCCCAAAACTACGCGGTCAATATCTCCGCACGATGAATGTCTGCGCGATGAACGTCCGTGCGCGCGGCGAGCCAACGCGCCTTGCACGTGCCGCGCCGAGCGTCTAAGCGTTAAGCCCTTGGAAGCAAAACTCAAACCCAACGACGCCGTCCTGTTCATCGATCGCAAGCGCCGCCGCTACCTGAAGATCCTGCGCCCCGGCACGCGCATCCTCATCCGCGGCGAAATTTCCGCTGACGACTTGATCGGCATCGAAGAGGGATCGCGCGTCAAACTCAGCGGCGGCGAGACCTTCATGGTTTTGCGCCCGACCTATGCCGAGCTCGTGCCGCATCTGCCGCGCCAGGCCCAGGTGATCTATCCCAAGGACACCGGACCGCTCCTGGTTTGGGGCGACGTCTTTCCCGGCGCCACGGTGATCGAAGGCGGCGTCGGCGCGGGCGCGTTCACGATCGCGCTGTTGCGCGCAGTCGGGCCCGCCGGCCGCGTCATCTCGTATGAACTGCGCGAAGACTTCGCCGCCGCGGCGCGGCGCAACGTGGCGGCGTTCTTCGGCGAGGCGCCGAATTGGACGCTCAAGCTCGGCGACCTCTACGCGGGCTTCGACGAGACCGGCGTCGATCGGATGTTCCTCGATCTCGCGGAGCCCGGACGGGCGCTCGGCGTGGCGGCGCGCGCGCTGCGCCCGGGCGGCGTGCTGGTCTGCTACGTGCCGACCGCGATTCAGCTCGGCGACACGGTCGCGGCGCTCGAGCGCGACGGCGGCTTCGGCGAGGTCGAATCGTTCGAGACGCTGCTGCGCAACTGGCACGTCAAGGGGCTGAGCGTCCGCCCGGTGCATCGAATGGTCGCCCATTCGGGGTTCATCATCGTGGCGCGCCGCCTCGCGTCCTACTCGCAGGCGGGCTCCGCGCCGCTTTCTGCGCCGGGCGAATCGCCGGTTGCCGATGAAGCATCCGGGCGATACGACGACGACGATTCCGGCAACGGCGATTCCGGCGGCGACGACGAACGCTGATCGGCGCGGCCTCCCGTCATGGAATCTTTTCACGCTCTTAATCAAAGCCTTCCCGATCCGTCAGAAGCCGGTAACGATTGCGGCGCTAGTATCTGACGCTCAAGGCAGCGCTGGCATCTCGAAGCCGGCGTCTCGAAGCTGAACCGGCCAGCGTTACGCGCGCCCGCCGCAGCCGAGAGCCTGGCGAGTGGTCTGTAGAAGATAAAAAAGCCTTCCCCGCGGGCGGTCGATCTCTCCCCGGGTCGGCGGCCCGCTCTTCCTCCGGAGCGCGGTAGCGAGTTAACCGACCCTCGCTACCGCGCATTTTTTTATCCGTCGTGCCCGGCTCGCTTTGAAGCGCGTGGCATCTCGGGCGCGCTCAGTGACTGAATAGCGAACCGAAGAAATTTCCGAGCGCGCCGAGGACTCCGTTGGACGCCGGCTGCGGAGCCGTTCCCGGAGCGGGCGCCACACCCGGGGCCGGCGGCGGAGGCACGCCGCTCGGACCCGCTACCAGGGTCGGCGCGGGGGCGAGACCGCCGTGCAGCGGACAGATCTGCGTCGGCGCGGTGCCGGTTAAGAACGGCACCGTGGCGGTGCGCGGACATCCGCTGGTCGCGAGCCCTCCGCTTTGCGGATCGATCGTCGCCATCGTGATTCCCGGCGGCACTGCAAACGGCGGCGAGCTATGCGGCGTGACGCCGGTCATGAAACTCACCCACGCCGGAAGCGCCGCCGTGGCGCCCGGCGCGCCCAGGCTTTGCGGATGGTCGAATCCGACCCAGACGCCGCAAACGACACGCGGCGTGTAACCGACGAAGTATGCGTCGCGATAGTCCTGCGTCGTGCCGGTCTTGCCGGCGGCCGGAAAGTCGAGCCCCATCTTGGCCGCGCCTGCACCGGTGCCCCACTTGACCACCTGTTCGAGCGCGCCGGTTACGAGATACGCGGCCTGCGGGCTCACCAGCGCCAACTGATGCGGAACGTGACGGTAAATCAGATGGTCCTTGGCGTCGTACACGGCCTCGAGCGCGTAGGGCGGCCGCGAGATTCCGGCGTCGGCAAAAATTTGGTAGGCCCCGGTCAGCTCGAGCAGCGTGGTCTCTGCGGCGCCGATCGAAATCGGCAGCACCGCCGGGATGTCCTCGTTGATGCCCATCTCATGCGCCGTCGCCACGATCGTCCGCGGTCCCAGCAGGCTCCCCAGGTATGCGGTCGGCACGTTTAGCGACTCGGCCAGCGCCTCGACTACCGTGACAGTGCCCTGGTAGGTGCGCTCGTAGTTGACCGGCGTCCATCCGTTGAACGACATTGGGCGGTCCGGCAGCAGCGAGGCGAGCGTGACCGGCTGGCCGATCGGCGAGCGCGACGGATCGAGCGCGCTCAGATAGACGATAGGCTTGAAGGCCGAGCCTGGCTGGCGCTCGGCCTGGGTTACGCGGTTGAACTGGCTGGTCGAATAGTCGCGTCCGCCGACCATCGCCAGAATCGCGCCGGTGCGCGCGTCGAGCGCGACCAGCGAACCCTCGAGCTCCTCGCCGCGCGCGGCGCGGTGCAAATGCGGATGCAGCTTTTCGAGCCGTGCGAGATTCGATTCCACGCTCTCGCGCGCCGTCTGCTCCATCTCCGGATCGAGCGTGGTATAAACCTTGAGCCCGGCCAGGTTGCCGTTGAAGCCTGGAATCCGCTCGACCTCGGAGATCACATAGTCGTTGAAATAGGGCGCGCGGCGCAGCCCCGGCAGCTTCGCGATCATTAGCGGTGCGGCAGCCGCTTCGGCGTACTGGGCCGGGTCGATCACGTTGTCGCGGCGCATCACGGCCAGCACCGTGTCGCGGCGGGCGCGGCATGCGTCAGGATGGCGGCGCGGATCGTACATGGTCGGGGCCCGGATCATCCCGATCAGTGTCGCGGCCTCTGCCGGCGTGACCTCGTGCAGGTCCTTGTTGAAGAAGTCGCGCGCAGCGAGAGGCATTCCGGTGATCGGCGTGCCGTCGTACGCGCCCATCGGAACGTCATTTATGTAGCGTTCGAGAATCTGGTTCTTGCTGAGCCGGATCTCGATCACCAGCGCCACGGCCAACTCGCGCACCTTGCGCGCGAACGTGCGCTCGTGGCGGTCGATAAATGTGCGCGCGAGCTGCTGCGTAAGCGTGCTCGCGCCCTGGCCCAGATGATGCGATCGCAAATCCGCGATCGCCGCCTCGATCATCCGTATCGGGTCGAATCCCGGATGATAATAGAAGTAGCGGTCCTCGGTCGCGAGGAGTCCGCGCACCAGGTACGGCGGCACATCGCTGAGTTCCGTCTCGACCTGTTCCGGCAGCGCGCCCGGCAGCAGCCGGCCGACGACTTCGGGCTCCAGCGTTGCCGCGGGCATCGCCGCGCCGAAGGAGTCCGCCACACCCTCGACCACGGTGCCAGCGAGCGTCAGATGGACCAGCGCCGCAGGACGCTCGGTCATCCCTTCGCGAAAGCCGCGCAGGTAGATCGTCACGCGGCCCGGTATCAGCGCGTATTCGCCGGGATGGGTCGGGTCGGTGACGCGGGTGTAGCTGAGCCGTCCGATACGGTCGAGCAGATGCAGCTTTGCGAGGTCGTCGCTGCGTTCGATCTTAAGCGGCGCGGAGTAAACGGCCGAGGTCAGCGCCGCTTCGCGCTGTTCGATCAGCGCCGAGATCCCGTCATAAAGTTCGGCCAGGTAGAACCCGCAGCCGAAGAGAAAGAGCAGTAAAGCCCCCACGGCCGCGCGCCGTGCGCCGAGCCGCCTGAGCGCACGGCCCACGCGTCCCGCCGGCGCCGCCGCCGCCGATCCCCTCCTCCGCCTGCCTGGGCTAGCCATCGCGCCCGGTTTTTCTCCGCTCGGCGCCGCGTCCCGGTCCGGAGGCAACGCCCACGCAACAGTATATCGCGCGCAGCGGGATCGACGCGATCATCTCGCTACGAC
>DATJXN010000035.1 GCA_035500095.1 Candidatus Binataceae bacterium | reverse complement strand
TCGGCAAATCGATCTAAAGCAGCCTCGACACGAATCAACGGACAGGCTGCCGGGCCTGGACCTTCTGCGCGCGATCGCGATTCTCTGGGTGATGGATTTCCACGCGCAGGCCTTCCAGATCGTGGCGAGCTCGGACCACGTGGCGAGGTTCGGCTGGATGGGCGTGGATTTGTTCTTCGCGCTGAGCGGGTTTCTGATCGGCAGCCAGCTTTTGCGGCCCCTTAGCAAGGGACAGGCGCTGCGTCCCGTGCCGTTCTATTTTCGCAGGCTCTTCCGGACGCTGCCGCCGTACCTCGCCGTTGTGACTCTGTATTTCATGGTGCCGGTATTTCGCGAGTCTCCCAGGATAGCGCCGCTATGGCAGTTTCTAACCTTCACCGAGAACCTGTTCGTCGATTCCCATCATGCCAGGGCCTTCTCGCATGCCTGGTCGCTCTGCATCGAGGAGCAATTCTATCTCGTGGCGCCGGTCGCGGCATATCTGCTGGCGCGCCGTCCGGCCGGCTGGAAGGTCGTCATGTTATGCATTTCGATCGTGCTCGGCGGAACACTGTTGCGCGCCGCGATCTGGCTGCATGCTCTCGCGCCTGTGGCCGGTGTAATGCATGGATACGGCAATTTCTTTCAGCGTTGGGTGGAACTCATCCACTATCCCACCTGGACGCGGCTCGACGGGCTTTTGGCCGGCGTCGTCGTTGCTATGTTCAAAAGCTTCCGCCCAGGCGTGTGGCACATTTTTATGCGCCGCGGGAATCTGCTGTTGGGCGGCGCTCTCCCCTGTCTCGCCGTCGCGATCTGTCTTTTCCGTGATCAGAGTGCGTTCCTGCCCTCCGTTATCGGCTATCCGATCCTCTCGCTCGGCATGGGATGCCTGGTTGCCGCCGGCGCGAGCCCCTCGAGCCTGATAAGCCGCAGAGCGCTTCCGGGAGTGGGCGCTGTCGCCGCGATGGCCTATAGTCTCTACCTGACCCACAAGGGGGTTTATCATCTCGTCGGCCTGGTGGCAGGCCAGAGCCTGGCGGGTCATTACACACTGGCGATCATGGTTTATGGCGGGGCCGCGCTGCTCGGCGGCGCACTGCTTTATGCATCGGTCGAGCGCCCCGCACTGCTTCTGCGCGATCGTTTTCTGCCGCGAGAGGCGGCGGCTGTGCCACCGTCCGCCGCACGGCAGCTTGCTTAGCGAGGATGCCCATGCTCCCCGCTTGCCTGCGACGGGACCGGAATCGATTTGCGATTGGCGCTCGAAAGGCATCGAGCGAATCCGAGGACGGGAGCCGCGTTCGCGGGTGCCGCAGACGATTTATCTGAGCGCGGTCGCAAGACGGCTTGGACTCAGGTCGCTCTTCAGCCGTCCGCTCCTGACCGCTTTCACAAACGTATCGTAGTCGCGCTCGACCTGATCGGCATACGCCACGGCATAATCTCCAATCGCCTCGTCGAAATGATCGATGCTGCCGAGATACCCGGCTATCATTGCCGCATCGCCCGCCTTGTCGTGTGCGCGGGCCAGGGCAAGCCCACAGAACTTCGCATACATCCCCATAAGCTGCGGAGTCTGCGTCTCGACATCGGGCGCGATCTTCATGTCCCTGAGCTGGCGAACATAGAAGTCGCGGCCTCTTGGTCCTCTGGACCAACCCAGAAAGATGTCGCTGGCGGATTGCATCAGGCGCTGTCCGATCACAACCCGCTGGCCGTTGTGCGCCACGGGTTTGTGACCGGTATAGCGTTCGAGCACGGAAGGGCGCGCCTCCTTGATCTGGAGAAATAATGGATCATCAGGAGCGGCCAGAAGAAGCGCGACGAAGCAGCGAGTCCCTACGCTCCCTACTCCCACGACTTTCAGGGCTACATCGACCGCCTTGTAGCGGTCGAACAGCATGCGGCGCTCTTCCGCGAGGGTTTCGCGATACCGTTTGAAAAAGGCCTTGATGACTTGATCATTTATCAGCGACTTGTCGACGTGGTAGAGGAGCGGCGGCTGGTCGATGATATGCGGCATCCCCCGCTTGGGCGGCGCGGTGATCCTGTTGTACACGTGTTCGTGAGTTTGCTTGCGCGCTTCAGCAATCTTTTTCTTTATCTGTCCGGTCACGTTAGGGTCATGTCCAGCAAACTCACGCAGGTCCTCGAGAGTGATTCTGGAGTACCATGCTTCAAGAACACCGGTCCCAGCGCGCGTTCTCATCGACTCTCGATACGATGAGACGGCCGCAACGGCGATTTCCCTCGCCTGCCTGGAGCGGAATCCGCGCCACCGCGCGGCGATCACGAAGCTTGCGGAGAGGCGCTTGATGTCCCACTCGAAGGGAGCAGGCAGCGTCTCGTCGAAATCGTTGATATCGAAGACGAGATTTCGTTCAGGCGTCGCGAAGCCGCCGAAGTTCATCAGATGACAGTCGCCGCAGGCATGAACATTTATCCCGCTTGACGGCGTGCCCTTGAGGTCGTGCGCCTGTATCAGGGCGGTGCCTCGAAAATAAGCGAATGCGGACTGGAGCATCCGCCCATGACGAATCGGGACCAGGGGCTCCAGTCGGCCCTTGTTTGAAGCCTCGATCAGGCTGACGATGTTGCGCTTGCCCTGTCCGAGAATAACTTTGCCTTGCGATAGGCGAGAGCATTTTTGCCGCAGCGCTTTGCCCGCTTCCATACGTTCGGCGGTCGTACGAAGTTTTATCTGTTTCATGCCGGATGCCTCTGTCCCTGGGGTCCTTCATATAGCGCAACCTACGGTGAAGCTGCGAATTAAAAACTCACCGCGGCTATCGGCGGGCAGCAGCGAAGGCTGCTGCTCACGGGCATCAGCGTGCGAGGGCTCAGCGCGCAGCGATGAATGCCCAACACCGAGTTGCGAAACAGGACCGGAAAATGCAGCATTGGCGCGAACGCGCCAAGGAGGAAAATGCGTCTATGCCGGCGCCGGAGATGTTCAATCTGGACGGCCGCGTCGCCGTGGTTACCGGCGGCAACGGCGGTATCGGCCGCGGGATCGCGCTCGGGCTCGCGGCGGCTGGCGCCGCGGTTGCGGTGCTGGCGCGCAGTCAGGAGAAGAACGAAGCGGTCCTCGGTGAATTGCGCGCGCTCGGCGCCGCATCGATCGCGCTTCGGCTTGACGTGACCGATCGCGCCGCGCTCGCGCCCACGATGGCGGAAGTCGAGCGCAAGCTCGGCCCGATCGATATCCTGGTCAACAACGCGGGCATCGCGCTCCCGGGCGGCGTGCTCAAGGTTGACGCCGCGGCCTGGGACCGCGTGATCGAAACCAATCTCAACTCGTGCTTTCTGCTCTCGCAGATCGCGGCGCGCTCGATGGCGCCGCGCAGGCGCGGCAAGATTGTCAATATCGCGAGCGAGTACTCGCACTTCGGCAATCCGATCCTGCCCTCGTATGCCGCCTCCAAGGGCGGACTCGTCCAACTGACGAAATCGATGGCGGTCGAGCTGGCGGCGCACAATATCCAGGTCAACGCGCTGGTGCCCGGATGGATCGAGAGCGAGCTGACCGCGCCGATGAAAGGCCGTCCTTTTTACGACGAGGTCGTGAAGCGCACGCCGGCCGGCCGCTTCGGCATGCCCAAGGAATGCGCGGGCGCGGCGGTGTTTCTCGCCTCGCGGGCTTCCGATTTCGTGACCGGCGCCACCGTCGTCGTCGATGGCGGCTATGCGGTGCGCTGAGCGATGGCCGCGATCTATCGCGCGGAGGTGATCGGTTCGATGCTGCGGCCAGCGTGGCTCAAGCAGGCGCGCATCGACTTCGCCGCCGACCGCATCGCGACCGCCCAGTTCAAGCGCATCGAAGACCGCGCCGTCAACGAGGCGATCGCGCTGCAGGAGCGCTGCGGCCTCGACGTGGCGAGCGACGGCGAGATGCGTCGGTCGGGCTTCGTCGCGCCGCTGACCGACTACGTCGCGGGTTTCGAGGCGGTCGCGTTCGACACGCGGCGATGGCGCGGCGGCGGGACTGCCGGCGGCGGCGAGGTCAATCTCGCGGTGCCGCTAACAGTCACCGGCAAGCTCAGGCGGCGGCGCTCACTCGCGGCCGAGGAATTCATCTACGCGCGCGGCCGCGCGCAATTGCCACTCAAGATGGCGCTGCCGAGTCCGCTGATGATGGCGCTGCGCTGGTCGCCCGAACATTCGGCGGCGGCCTATCCCGAGCCCTTCGCGCTTTTCGCCGACGCGGTCGATATTCTGCGCGCCGAGGTCGCCGAACTGGCGAGCCTCGGATGCGAATACATCCAGATCGACGCGCCCGAGCTGGCGGCGCTCGTCGATCCCTCGACGCGCGAGCGGGTTTTCGAGGCGCATGGAATTTCCACCGCACGGATGCTCAGCGAGGGAGTCGAGATGGTGAACGCGCTCGCCGACGCGGCCGGCGTCACCTTCGGGCTTCACCTGTGCCGCGGCAACAACGCCGGTCACTGGCTGAGCGCGGGCGGG
>DATJXN010000034.1 GCA_035500095.1 Candidatus Binataceae bacterium | reverse complement strand
CTCACCACTCGCTACTACGACCGCCTCGGAGTGCCCAGACTTGCCCAGTAACCTCAACCTTCCGAACCGCCGGATGCGGACCCGCATGTCCGGTGGTGTGGCAGGGGAGTAGCGCTGCGGCGCTACCCCCTATGCCGATTCCAAATCCTGGTCCGGATTTCCCGAGCCCCCGTTGCGGACACGCCACGACCCGATGCGAACCTGCTCTCCCGTCAGAATGACGCCTACGCATCTCTACTGAATTTATTAGGAATTTGGGCGGCACGTTTGAGATGCTTTACATCCGACGGGTTCTTCCCGTTGGGGACCCTCTTACAAGGGAGACGTAAGCTTGAAGATAAGAACCATCGGCAAAAGGGGACAGATCTCCGTAGCGCTGATCCTGGTAATGACCGTTATCCTGGGCGCGATCGGACTCGGCGCGGACATGGCTGTCCTGTACTTCAACTGGGTAATCCTGCAGAAGGGCGTCGATGGCGCCGCGCTTGCCGGCGCGAGCTATCTCGGCAGCGATTCGCAGTCCGTGTCCCAGGCAGTCAGCATCGCCAAGGCGTATGCCGAGAAGAACGGCATCAAGGACGCAGAGTTGGTCCAGGACGGGAGCGGTGATTATGCCTACGTTCCGGGCCCGAACTACAACACGATCACCGTTAGCGCCAAGCGTACGGTACCCTATGCATTTATGAAGTTGATCGGGCTTTCGACCGGTAAGGTGGCCGCGACAGCGACCGCGCAAATGCCCGAGGCTCCACAATGCGTTAAGTGCAATAGCGCCGTAGCCACGCCCGGGAGTCAGCCCACGGTCATTCCCGGAAATGTTTGCTCCAGCGTCGGCCAGTGCGACGTGCTTCCTATCGGTCTCGATTGGAGCACGCCCTCGCTTAACGAAGGCCAGGTCGGTCCCGGCAACTGGGGATCGCTGGCGTTGGGAGGCACTGGCGGTTCCAACGAACGCACCAACATCGCCGACGGCTACCAAGGCCCGCTCGCCATCAATCAGTGGGTTGACACTGAACCTGGATTCAAGAAGGGACCGGTCGATCAGGGCTTTTCCGATCGCATCTCCCAGGGCCAAAGCGAATTTCCCAGTGACACTTATCAGTCGTACAACCCTGCCGATCCGCGCGCTGTGATCCTGCCGATGGTAGTCTGGAACAGCCCCAACGGCAGAAGCCAGGTCGAGATTATGGGCTTCGCCGCTATCTGGATCGATTCGGTCAGCGGCGGAACGATTCAGGCCCATTTCATCGACAAGGAAGCCTTTGACAGCACCGGCGACCCGAACGCGCCGTTTCGCGGTCCCCGCGGAAGACCGGTTCTGGTCAAGTAGCTGGCTATTCTTCGAATAGTTCGCTCGAAGCGCCAACCCGGCAATGCGTCAACGCATCCGCACCGCCGGGTTGGCGCAATGCCGCGGCCGCCGGCCCTCGAAGACGTCGATCAGGTTGTCCACCGCGAGTTCGGCCATCCTGAGCCGCGTCGCGTGGCTGGCGCTGCCGATGTGCGGCGTGATCACGACGTTGGGTAGTTCGAGCAAAGGGTCATCCGTGCCGATCGGCTCGGGATCGGTAACGTCGAGTCCGGCTCCGGCCAGCCGTCCCGCGCGGAGCGCCACCGCGAGCGCCTGCGAATCGACGATCGCGCCGCGCGCGGTATTGACCAGGATCGCGGTGCGCTTCATCGCCGCAAGCTCGGCGGCGCCGATCATGTGATAGGTCGCGGTCGTGAGCGGCACGTGGAGCGACACGAAGTCAGACTCGGCGAGCAGGCGGTGCAGGCTTCTCGGCTCCGCCTTTGAAGAACCGGCGCCGGCCGCGCGGGCGCGTGCGCCGCGAAGCGAGCGCGTCGCGCTTCGCCCGGGAAAATAGACCACGCGCATCCCGAACCCGACCGCGCGCCGTGCCATCGCCTGCCCGATCGCGCCCCATCCGATAATCCCGAGCGTCGTGCCGTGGACGTCGCGTCCGAGCATCACCTTCGGGCCCCACGTGCGCCATCGTCCGCCGCGAATGTAACGGTCGCCCTCGGCGATTCGCCGTGCTGCGGCCATCAGCAGCCCAAAGGCGAGGTCGGCGGTGGTCTCGGTCAGGATGCCGGGCGTGTGGCCGACCGCGACGCCGGCGCGAGTTGCCGCCGCGAGGTCGATGTTATCGACGCCTACCGCGAGGTTGCTGATAACGCGCAGGCCCGGCAGCGCCCGGATCGCCGCGGCGTCGAACCGATCAGTCACCATGCTGAGCACGCCGTTCGCCGGCCGCGCGCGCGCAAGCAACTCCGCACGCGGGGGCGGCATTTCGTCGTCCCAGAGATCGACCCGCGCTATCGCGGCCAGCCGGCGCAGCGGCGGCTCGGCGATCGGCCGGGTGACGAAAACCCGCAAATCGGCATCGGCGCTGCGCTCCAGCAGGCCGCGTCGCTTGACGCGCGCCACGCGCTTTCTCTCCTGCTTCTTCATCCCCGTACGAGGCTCACCCATCATAAAGCACACAACCGGCCGATCGTTCACCTTTCAAATCTCTTCGGGCCTTTGCTATACGCCAGTCTGTGAACGCCACTGCTGATAGAGATGTCAATCGGATGCTCGCCGAAGCTATCGGCGCCGGCCGCAGCGAACTTTCGGAAATCGAATCCAAGCGGATTCTCGATGCGCTCGGAATCCCCGTCGCGGTTGCCCATCTCGCGCGAAACGCGGATGAAGCCGAGGACCTGGCCGCGCGCGTAGGATTTCCGGCGGCTCTCAAGGTGGTTTCGCCGCAAGCGGCGCACAAGAGCGAAGTGCGCGGGGTTGAGCTTGCCCTCGGCTCGTCGGCTGAGGTCAGGGCCGCATTCGAGCGCATCCGTCAGAATCTTGCGGCGAGGCGTCCCGATGCGCGCTTCGAAGGCGTCGCGGTGCAGGCGATGGCGCCGGCCGGGATCGAACTGATCGTCGGGGTCGCTCGCGACGATCGCTTCGGCGCCCTCGTGATCGTCGGCTTGGGCGGCATGCTGGTCGAGATACTCAAGGATACGGTGCTGCGCATCGCGCCCGTCACTGCCGCCGGTGCGCGCGCGATGCTCGATGAGCTGCGCGGCGCGGCGATTCTGCGCGGCGTCCGCGGCGGCAAGCCGCCTGACCTCGACGCCCTGGCCGGCCTCATCGCGCAGGTCTCCACTTTCGCGGCGGAGCATCCCGAGGTGCGCGAGATGGACCTCAATCCCGTCGCTGCGTACCCCGACGGCGTGCGCGTGCTCGACGCGCGCATCTTATTGGACGAGCACGGGCCGCTAGACGGGCACGGGCCGCTCGACGTTTCGGGCGCACGACCGGCGGCAAACGCCGATCCGCGCCATCCGCGGCGAATCGACAACCTGCGCCGCGCCTTCGACGCGCGAGCGGTCGCGGTAATCGGCGACAAGCGGACGGGCGGTTACCTGTGGCTGCGCGCGATGTCGCGGTTTTCGCGCAAGCTCTACTCGGTTCAGATCGATCCCAACGAAATTCCGGGGATCGAAGCGATGGGCATCGCCAACGTAAAGACCCTGGCCGAGGTGCCCGAGCCGATCGATTACGCCGTGAGCGCCGTGCCGCGCCAGGTTGCGCCGCGCATCCTGAAAGATTGCGTCGCCGCCGGTGTCAAGGGCATCGGCTTCTTTACCTCGGGCTTCTCCGAGACCGGGGAGGAGGCGGGCGTACGGCTCGAGCGCGAGCTGCGCACAACCGCGGCCGAGTCGGACATCGCGCTGGTCGGTCCCAACTGCATGGGTCTGTACAATCCGTCGATCGGTCTCTGCAATTTTCCCGATCTCGCAGTCGGAGCGGGCGGTGATGTTTGCTTCATCTCGCAAAGTGGCACGCACAGCATCAATTTCTGCATGCAGGCGCCGATTCGGGGGTTGCGCATCAATAAGGCCGCGTCGATCGGCAACGTGCTGATGCTCGAAGCGGCCGATTACCTGGACGTGATGGCGGAGGACCCGGCGACGCGTGCGATCGGCATGTATCTCGAGGGCGTGCGCGACGGCCGCCGCTTCCTTTCAAGCCTCAAGCGCGCCGCGGCGCGTCATCCGGTGGTCGTATGGAAGGGCGGAACGACCGACGCGGGCGGACGCGCGACTTTCTCGCACACCGGCTCGCTCGCGACCGGCGGTGCAGTGTGGCGTGCGGTGATGGCGCACAGCGGTGCGGTATCGGTCGCGAGCCTCGACGCGATGCTCGACGCGATGGAACTGCTCGCGCGCGGGCGGCGCGTGGGCGGGCGCGCAATGGGCCTGATCGCGATGACCGGCGGTCAGTCGGTGGTGATAACAGACACTTTCGCGTCGGCGGGGCTCGAGGTTCCGGCGCTTTCCGGGGCCTCGTACGCCGAGCTCAAGGGTTTTTTCAACATTATCGGCGGCAGCTATCGCAATCCGCTCGACGCCGGCGGCACGATCGGGATGGGCCATGACCAGGGAAATCTCGATCGCATCCTGGACATCCTCGAGCGCGACTCGGCGATCGATGCGATCGTCCTCGAGATCGGCACCGGGTTGCGCGCCGCGCGCTGGGCCGACCACGAGGACGAGCTGACCGGCCTTTTGGACAAACTCGCCGAATTCAACCGTCGCTCGCGCAAGGCGTTTGCCGTTATCCTGCACCCCGCGCACGTCGAGACGATCGTCGCTCGCGCAAGAGAGCTTGCGCGCGGCCGCGGCCTGGTGGTGTTCGAGAGCTTCGAGCGCGCGGCTGCCGCCTTCGCGGCCGCCGCCGAATACTGGCAGGGCAGGGCCGCTTCGTAAGGCAAGACTATCGCCGGGGCGTGATCACGGCGAGCGCGCCGGTGGCGCCGTCGCCGTCGAAGACGATGAGGCGGTTGGCGTTGGGCGCCCATCCGATCACCGCCACCCCGCGCGCGGCGCCGCTCGCCAGCACGAACGCCTTGCGGTCGACGATCGAAAAGGTGACGATTTTGCGCGTCGGTCCGCCCGGTTCGTCAGCGTACATTTGCATCGCCAGCTCAGCGTAACCGTGCGAATAGGTCATCGTGCTCGCAAGCAGCATCGCCGGCGTAGTCGGAATTCCGAGATCATCGATCAGCGTCTCGCTCGGTGCAATCGTAGCTCCGGTCGTCTCGGCCGAAGGCTGCAGGTGCGAGGGCAGCAAACTCGCTATCCGCGCGGTCACCCGCTTGTTGGGCTCTGCCGCCGCGGTCCGAAGGTCGATCTCCCGAGCGCCCAGAGCCATGATGATTCCCGAGCCAGTGTACGCGGCGGCGCTGGAGGAAACGGCGATAAGATCGGTCGTTCCGCTGCCGACGGTATAGCGAAAAACGCCCGCGCCGCGTCCGTTTACGCCGGGGGTCGAGTACAGGAAGGCGTTGTTACCCGGCGCCCATCCCAGCACCCGAACCGGCCCGGCGGGGAGGACCTTGCGGCACCGCGCGGCGCGGCTGTCGAAGAGCGACACGGGGGTACGCTCGTCGCCCTCGCCGACCGCAAAGCGCATATCGGGACTGAAAGAAAGCGTCGAAGGCGGGCACGCAAACTTGACCTGTTCGACCGAGACCGCGCCCAGCACGTGAACAAGGTAAAGGCCGCTCGCATCTGCCGTAGAAGGGCCGGGCTCGCCAGCGAGGCCCACCGCGATCGTGTCTTGCGCGACCCAGGTCAGGCTTACTGCATGGAAGTTGCCGTCGAAGGTTGCGACGGAGTTCTCTCCGGCGTTGCTGATGACATAACGCAGCACTACCTCGATCCGTCCAGGAGTGGCCTCGGCTACCGCCAGCGTCAGGCCTCCGGGGTTGGCGGCGAGGGCGACAATTTTTCCGTGTGGTGCGCCGGGCCCCCCGTCGGCCGCGACGAGGCGCATATTTCTATAGGCGCCGCCGCTGAAGCCGAGGACCTCCGTGCGTCCTTGTATCGTCCCCGCCAGCGCGAGCTCCTTTCCGCTCTGCAGCCAGAGCGGGGGTTGGCCCGCGATCGGCGTAAAGCCGGGCGGCGTCTGAACCAGGCTAACGTCGATTCCCGGCGTCAGGTCCATCGTGGCCGTATGGCGTATTACCGGCGGCGGAGGCGGTTCCTTGTGGCTGAAGATTGAGCACGCGGCAACGCCCAGGGATAAAAGCGCGGCCAACGCGAGCAGGTGCGGATAAGATCGATGCATGGAAAAAGGCTAGTTTAGAAGTGTTCCCGGGCCAAGCCTGGAGGAGTTTGGGTTGAAATGAGAATAGCGATTGGTTCATTGCGGCGCGAGGTCAGGCTCGCGATCCTGGTGGCGCTGCTGCTGGGTGCCGGTGCGCTCGCTCTTCATCTTGGCGGGCGCGATATCGGAATCTGGTTATGCATCACGGCCGCTGCTATCACCGGCGCATTCTATTTCCTGGCGGTGCGCCCTTCGCGGATCCCGCGCGACGCCGTCCTGGTCGTCAAGCTCGCGGGTGCGATGCGCGAGGTCGCGCCGCGCTCGCCGCTCGACCAGTTGCGCGGGCGCGGCGGCCCCGCGCTTTTCGATCTGCGTCAAGCGCTGGAGGGCGCCGCGCGCGACCCTCGGTTAAAGGCCGTTATCGTCCGGATCGCGGGACTGGAGACGGGAGTCGCCACGGCCGACGAGCTCCACGCGCTGCTGCGCGCGGCTGGCCGCGCGGGCAAGCGCACGATCGCGCTGCTCGAGGGCGACAGCGCGGGCGTGCGCGAGTACCTCATCGCCTGCGGCGCCGACGAAATTGTCGCCAATCCCAACACGCTCCTGACGATGCTCGGCGTGGCGGCGGGCGGGGTCTTTCTGCGCGGCGCCCTCGATCGGCTGAAGCTCGAAGCGCAGACGCTGCAATGGAAGGAGTACAAGGGCGCGGCCGAGACGCTGACGCGCGATCGGATGTCGCCGCAGCTGCGCGAGAGCCTCGAAGCGATCGTCGCCGACTGCAAAGAGGTGCTGGCCGAGCGCATCGCCGCGGCGCGCGGGCTCGGCGCGGGGCGCGCCGCCGAGCTCGCGGGCAGCGGCTTTCTGAGCGTGCGTGCGGCGATCGACGCCCGCCTCATCGACCGCGCCGGCTATTTCGAGGACCTGCGCGCCGAGTTCGACCCCGAGCGCAAGGAGCGCGTCTTCGTCGGATTCTCGCGCTACCTGCGCCGCCTCGCCTATGCGCGCCAGGCGGGCCGCGACCCGCGGCTCGCGCTGATTCATGGCGTCGGTCCGGTGGTCGCCGGCGAACCGCCCGCGGCAGGCGATTTTCTGAGCGGCGAAGCGGTCGCCGCCCAGTTTGATCGCGCCGCCGCCGACAAGAGCGTGCGTGCGATCGTCTTCCGCGTCAATTCGCCCGGCGGATCGGCGCTCGGCTCCGATCTCGTATGGCGTGCGCTTAACGACGCGCGCCAGCGCGGCAAGCCGGTGGTGGTCTCGATGGGCGACGTGGCGGGGTCGGGCGGCTACTACGTCGCCATGGGTGCGGACCGGATCGTCGCGGGGCCGGCCACGATCACCGGCTCGATCGGGGTGGTCTATGCGCGGTTCAATGCGGGCAAGGCGCTCGCCGCGATGGGCGTGACGGTCGAGTACGTCAAGAGCGACGAGATGAGCGACGGACTCTCGATAGCGCGAGCGCTCAGCCCGGCCGAACTAGGCCAACTCAACGAAGCGATCGGCGAGCTCTACTCCAACTTCACGGCCAAGGTTGCCGAGGGGCGCGGGCTTGCACCGGCCGAGGCCGAAGCGATGGCGCGCGGGCGGGTATGGAGCGGCGTCGCAGCCCAACGCGGCGGACTGATCGACGAACTCGGCGGATTAGACAAGGCGATCGAAATCGCGCGCATCCGCGCGGGTCTCAAGGACGGCGAGCGCCACGAGATCGTCCTCTATCCGGCAAGGGGACTCCTCGCGGGGTTTCGCACGATGACCCGATCGGCGCACGTGCCGTTGGGCGTCGGGCTTGTGGCAGAGTCTTTGGGGTTGCCGCGGCGCTGGGCGCCGGCGATGCTGGGATTGCTGATAAGAGGTGGCGCGCTGCTGCTCTGCCCGTTCTTCTGACGCGCTTCAACGGCGCAGCCGGGTCTCCTTCCCGAAGCGCTGGTCGTTTGACTCCTCGCTCCTCAGTCTGAGGGGAGGATTGGCATGCGTAGAGCGAGGAACCGCCGGATGATGGGTTTCTTTTCGGCGCTTACTCGTCCGGCTAGCCAATGAGGCTATCCCAGGGATAGCTCGCGCGTTTCTTGAGCGGAACCGCGCCGTAACCGAGCGCCGTCCCGGCGGCGCGGCCGACGATTTCGTCCAACCGCGAGATCCCCTTGCGTGAGCAGTATGCCTCAAGCCCGGCCAGCATCTCTGCAATAGCTCCCGCGCCGCGCGTCAGCACGGCACTTGCGACCTCGACGCCGCGCGCTCCGCTCAGCAGCGCCCGCACGACGTCGTCGCCAAGACGCACGCCGTTGGTCGCAAGCAGCGGAGTACCCGGCGGCAGCGTTCTGAAACATTTGCTTATCCAATAGAGCGTCAGCGGCAGCGCCCATCGCCCACCGATGGCGCCAGCCGATCCCAGGATCGGCCGCATCGTCTCTATATCCGGCATGAAGCCCTGAAGACGGCCCGTAAGGACCAGCATGTCGGCGCCGGCCGCGAGCGCACGCTCGGCGAGCGCAATCGGATCGCCGGTCTGAGCGGTGAGCTTGACCGTTAGCGGGAGGGTCGTGGCGGCGCGCACCGCGCTGACGTAAGTGTGGACCGCTTCGGCGTCGCTAAGCTGTCGCACCGCGCCGCCTGCCGCCTCGCGACCATGCGGAGTGCTCAGGTTGAGCTCGATCCATCGAAGACCCGCAGCCTCCATCGCAGCCGCGAAGCGCGCCGCCGGCTCGGCTTCGGCAACCGTGATACTGCCGGCTACGTATGCGTCGCGCGCGCGGGCCTCGGCGTCCGCGCGCACCAGCATCGCGAGCCATTCATCCAGCGGCGTCTGCGCGAGCCCCGAGCGGCAGAACAACGAAGCGTCGAGCCCCGCCTGCTCCCACGGTGTGACGGTCCAGCTTGCGTCCAGCATCACGTAGTCCGCTATGTCGAGTTGGCGCGCCGCCCCTGGGGCTTCGTTGACCGACTTGGCGACCACGGCGCCGGCGCCGGCGTCGAGTGCGGCGCGGATCCCCTCAAGAGTCATCGTAAATTCCGAGGACGCGCAGACTATCGGATTTTTGAGCCGGATACGGCCGAGATCGGCGCCAAGCTCAGTCATGGGCTCCTCTTTGCGCGGCCGGCGCGGCCCGGCGCGTTGCATCAAACGATGCGCCGCGCGCGTATGGGCAGTCAAACTGTGGGTGCGTCTAATCGGCGCTATCAGCTGCGGTGGCCGAGCCTTGACAGCGCGCGCCCGGCGGTCGTAAATGGCGAATCACGGACGCGCCTACAAATGAGCGTACCCGACGCCAACCTCTACGAAATCAGCCGGCTGCTCTTCGACCTGCGTAACCCAGCGAACCGCGAAGCGCTTCGCGCCGACGCCGAGGCTTATTATCGCCGCTACGCGATCGGCGAGCGCGGGACGCGGCTGTTGATGGACCGCGACTGGCAGGGCCTGGTCGATATCGGCGTCACGGTCTACCTGCTTACGAAACTCGGCGCGGCGCTGGGCGTGACGCTGCTCGAAATGGGCGCGGCCATGCGCTCGATGAGCAGCAAGGAGTTTCAGCTCTTTATCGAGAAGCAGAACCAGCGCAATCGGTCGATGGCCCTCTTGCCGAACGAGGCGCATCCGGAGAAGGCGTAGGCAGCGCGGCGCGATGGCGACGATCGTTGCAGGACTGGGATGTTCGCATGCGCCGTCGATCGCGCATGCCTACGACCGCGGTGACGCGCGCGACGCCGGGATGCAGCCGGTGTTCGACGCTTTTGCGCGCGCCGCAGCCTGGCTTGCGGAACGCCGTCCGGACGCGCTGGTCGTGATCTACAACGACCATGTCGATAATTTTTCCCTCGACGCCTGGCCGACCTTCGCAATCGGCCTCTCCGACCAATACGAGATTGCGGACGAAGGATACGGTCCGCGGCGGTTCGCGCCCGTGCCCGGCCATGGCATGCTCGCTCGCCACCTCGCGGCGCAACTGCTCGGGCGCGGCTTCGACCTGATGACCGCGCATCGGATGGAACTCGATCACGGGTTTCTTTCGCCGATGCCGCTCGTCAACGAAGGATGGCGCGTACCCGTGGTGCCGATAACGATCAACGTGGTGTTCGATCCATTGCCAACGCCGGCGCGATGCTGGGGACTGGGCGCCGCTCTGGGAGCCGCGATCAGGAGCTATCCGGAGGATCTGCGCGTAGCCGTGATCGGAACCGGCGGCCTCTCGCATCAGTTGACTGGCCCCGACTTCGGCAAAGTATTCCCGGAGTGGGACCGCGAGTTCCTCACGCTGCTGGAGCGCAAACCCAATAGCCTCGCACGCTACACGATGGCTGATTTTGCGCGCCTGGGCGGCGACCATTCGACCGAAGTCGTGCAATGGCTCGCGATGCGCGCGGCGCTGCCCGAATCGAGCCGGATGGAATTAAGCTACTACTATCCCTATGGCCTGATGGGTTACGCGGTCGCCTGCTTCCTTGCGGCGTAGGTACCGGGCGCACGCCGCGAGCGTTGAGCGATACGGGCCGTTTCGCGGCCCAGCAGTCTAACCGGGGGCGTGCGATGGGGATAAGGACCGGACGGCAGTTTCTGGAATCGCTCGGCGACGATCGGCAAATCTGGCTCGAAGGCGAGCGGGTCCGCGACGTGGTATCGCATCCGCGTCTCGGCCCAGCGGCGCATACGCTCGCCGAACTTTACGACCTGCAGCACCGCGCGGAGCTAAGCGAGCAGCTTACCTTCCGCTCGCCGGCGACCGGCGATCGCATCGGCCTGACTTTTGTCGAACCCGCCTCGGAGAGCGACCTTGTGCGTCGGCGCGTCGCGGTGAAGACGTGGATGGACTGGTGCGGCGGCATGATGGGGCGGACGCCGGACTTCATGAACATCCATATCACCGGCTTCGGCTCGGCGCACGAATACTTTGCGCGCGGCGGCGCGCAATTCGGGCGCAACATCCGCGCGTACTACGAGTTCCTGCGCGAGGAGGATCTCTGCCTCACGCACACGCTGCTCAGTCCCACGGTCGATAAATCGAAGCCGCTGCAGAGCCAGCCGTCCGGCGTGGCCGCGATGATCGTGAAGGAGACCGACGCGGGGGTGATAGTCAACGGCGCGCGTTCGGTCGCGACGCTCGCGCCGTTCGCCAACGAGATCGCGGTCTTTCCGTCGACGTATTTGCAGAATTCGGAAGAGGCGCGGCCCTACGCGTTCGCGTTCTGCATCCCGGTCGCGACGGCTGGCCTGCGCTTCATCTGCCGGCCCTCGCTGGCCGAGACTGCAGGCCCGCCCGGCGACCATCCGTTTTCGTCGCGGATGGATGAGATGGACTGTGTCGCGATTTTCGACCACGTGCTGGTGCCGTGGGAGCGGATGTTCGTCGCGCGCGACATAGCACTGGTCAACGGACTGTTCGTCGGGACCGGATGCATGAATCAGATCATGCATCAGTTCGCGATCAAGAACCTGGCCAAGGCGGAATTCCTGCTGGGCGTGGCGCTCAACATGTGCGACGCGGTGAACTCGCGCGCCGAGAACGTGCAGAACCTGCTCGCCGAAATGATCAACACGGTCGAGCTTTTGCGCGCCGCGATCCGGGCTGCCGAGGCCGACCATGTTCCCGGACCGGGCGGTACCGTCCTGCCCGCCGGACAGCCGCTCTGGACCGTGCGGCTCCTGTTTCCGCAGCTCTACCCGCGTTTGGTCGAAATCGTGCAGATGCTCGGGTCGAGCAACCTCGTGATGATGCCTTCGTTGGCGGAGTTCGGCGGCGATCGCGCCGACGACGTCGCGCTTTATTGCCAGGGCGTCGGCATATCGGCCGAGCAGCGGGTGCGGCTCTTCCGCCTCGCGTGGGACGTGTCGTGCTCGTCGTTCGCCGGGCGCCAGACGCTCTACGAGCGCTTCTTCTCTGGCGATCCGTGGCGGCTTGCGATCGCGCGCTACCAGGGTTATCCGCTGAAAGACTCGCTCAAGCAGCGCGTTTGGGACTTCATCGCACGCGCGGGCAAAGCTTCCTCGATAAAGGCGCGCGAGACCTGACAGGCGCGCATCCTGCGCAGGAGAATCGGCGATGGATTTTGGCCTCCTGATGATGCCCGATGCGGCGGCCGCGGCCGGGCAGGCGCGCTTGGCCGAGGAACACGGCTTCAGCCACTACTGGGTCGCCGATTCGGAACTGATGGCGGCCGACCCTTACGTGGCGCTGGCGGCGGCGGCGCTCGCAACCAGGCGCATCGTGCTTGGCACAGGCGTCGCTATCGCCGGAACCCGAATCGCGCCGGTGACCGCATGTGCGATCGCCTCGGTCGGCGCGCTCGCGCCCGGGCGCGTCGTGCTTGGATTGGGAACGGGCAACAGCGCGCGGCGCGCGATGGGGATGCCGCCCTATCGGGTAAGCCAGTTGCGCGAGCATGTGCGCGTGGTGCGAGGGCTGCTCGGCGGCGGCAAGGTGGATTACCGCGAGGGCGAGACGAGGCGTGCTATCCGCCTTTTCCATCGGCAGCTTCAGCTCGTGAACACGCGCGACCGGATCCCGATTTACGTCGCGGGCAACGCACCCAGGGCCATCGAGCTGGCGGGCCAAGTGGGCGACGGCTTCATCACGTCGCGGACCAACACGGTCGAGGGATGGCGCGACACGTGGGCGCGGGCGCTCGCGAGCGCAGAGCGGGCGGGGCGCAATCCGCGCGAGATCTACACGATGCTGCTTACGGCGGCGTGCCTGCTGGAGGCAGGCGAGGGCTACGACTCCCCGCGGGTGCGGGCCGAGGCGGGGCCGTGGGCGATGGTCGCGCTGCACGCGCTTTACGAGAGCGTCAAAAGCGCCAATGAGGCGCCGGCGCCGATTCGCGCGGTCTTCGCGGCTTACAAGGAATACGCCGACCGCCGCCTCGCGAACAATCCGGCCTATTACATGGACCTGCATGACGGCCACGGGATTTACATGCAGCCCGAGGAGGAGCGCTTCGTGACGCCGGAGCTGATTCGCCACGCCACTATGACCGCGACGCCACCGGACCTGCTTGTGCGCCTGCGGGCCCTAGAAGCCGAGGGCGTGCGCCAGGTGGCGTTCATCCCTGCGCCCTCGAGCCTGGAGCGCTTCGCGCGTGAATTCGGCGAAAAGATTATCGCGAACTTTTAGCCGGTCTTGACGCGCGACCCATCGCGGCGCGCTAGCGCTCGAGTTCCTCGCGGATCGAGTACATCTTCTGGCGCGCCTCGGAGATATATGCGTCGAGGTTGCGGCGATGGTTGGCGAAAATCCCGTCAGGCGAGCCATCCATCACGATCAGCGGCTTCATCGTCGCTGCCTTGCCCAGCGGATCGATTGCATCGTCGAACAGCTGCGGCAGCGACGGCTTGATGGCGAGCGACTGATGATATTCGCGCCTGAGCGCCTGCATCATGTAGTACATCACGTATGCGTAGCCTTGTGCTTGGTAAAAATAGTCGTCGGCGTCCCACTCGCGGACCGGGCTGCCGTCGTCCTTGTGCGTGCGATAGAGATTGGCGTGCGCGTCGCCGAGCATGTCGCCCCAGGACTGGATCAGACGGATCAACTCGACGTTGCGCTGGTTGAGTTCGCGCGAGGTCTGGGGCGTGGCGTGCAGGCCGGCGACGTAGAGATGCAGGTGGCGCACGCCGTCGCGATACTTGGATTCCGCCGACGGCAGTATCCACTTCTGCGCGTCGTTGCGGAAGTCGGTATCGGCGATCAACAGGTTCGGATCGTATTGGTTGGACGAAATCTTGGTGAGATGGTCCTTGAAGACGCGCATCGTCTCGCGCACCGCCGTGATAATGCCGAGCTGGCGATTGGCGTTGTTGTCCGCCATCACGTGCATGCCCCAGAGAAAGAAATCGTTGGGACGCCAGCCGAAAAACCCGTTCAGCTCGTTTTCCATGATTGCTGCGAGCGTGGTGGCGTAGATCTCGCCCGGGACGAAAGGCTTGTCGGGCGGAAAGGTCTGGTTTATCGAGTAGTCCAGCCGATCGTGACGTATCTGGCCGAAGTGAAGGCCGAGATTTATAAGCACGAACGCGGCGATAGCGATTCCGCCTGCGACCGCCAGTTTCTTTAGCGACATTCTACGGATTGTCCGTTAACAGGCGCCGCTCGCCAAGCTCAAAGCGCGCTGCGCAGGCGTTGCAACAACGACGGCTTGGGGCCGATCGACGCCGGCGCGACCAGTGGAGCACTCGCAACCAACTTGCCGCCCACGCTCGCCTGACCGACGCCGACCTGCTGTCCCGCGCGAATCGGGGCGGCTACCGACGCCGGGAGCTGAAAATCAACCTTGAGCGATGAATCGTCGCCGCGCTTCTGCAGGACGCTCAGGCTGTCGCCCCATACGGGCTTGAAGTCTGCGCTCGAACCGCCGCTGACGGCGACCGTCTGCGCTATCGGCGCGCCGCGTTTTCCGAGCACGCGCATCTCATAGTTCGCGAAGCCCTGGGCCAGAAGCCCGGCGGCCGAATCGAAGTTCCCGCCCTTGCGCGGCGAGCCGAGCACCACGGCGATGAGCCGCATGTCGCCGCGCCGCGCGCTCGCCACCACGTTGAAGCCGGCTTCGTAGTAGAAGCCGGTCTTGAGACCATCGCATCCGGGGAAGGTGCGAACCAGGTGGTTGGTGTTGCGCAGCGTGAAGGCGCCGCCGCGAAATGGCGCAGTGTCGATCGATGCCCACTGTACGACCTGCGGGTACTTGATGAGCGCGCGCGCGAGAACGGCCTGGTCCCATGCGCTCGACCTGTCGGGCTGCTCGCCGGCCGCGGGAGGCAGTCCGTGCACCGAGTAGTAGTGCGTATCCTTCATGCCGAGGCGCGTGGCCTCGCGATTCATCATCGCCACGAATGCCTCGGTCGAGCCGCCGACATACTCGGCCACGGCGACGGAGGCGTCGTTGGCCGAATGCACCATAATCGCCTTCATCATGTCGTCGAGCGAAAAAGTTTCGCCCTCCTTGAGATACACCTGCGAGCCGCCCATTTCGGCCGCCTTGCGCGAGGTCGCGACCTGGTCGCTCAACTTGAGGCTTCCGTCGGCGAGCTTTTCGGCGACGATCATCGCGATCATCATCTTGGCCAGGGACGCCGTCGGCCACGGCCGATGGGGGTTGTTTTCGAACATCACGGTCCCACTCTCTGGCTCCATCAGGAGCGCCGCCGCGTAAGGTTCCGCAAGCTTGTTCGGCTCGGTCGCTTTGCCCGCTGGCACAGCGGAGCGCGCTCGATGCTGGCGGGCGAGCGCGGGGCACGGCGCCATCATCGTGAACATCGTCAGCATCGCGGCGGTCACGAGGGAGACGGGCGTAGAACGGCGGCTGTCGGCCGCGCGGGGCGAAGCGATTCGTGAATCGGGCGAGAGTTGCATGACTCGAACCTTTCAGGAGCGGCGCGCAAGGCGTCCGCTCATCGTTTTGCAGTGCGATGCACGCGTCAGATTAAAAACGATCGGCGGTCCAATATAGCGCGCTTGGCGCCTGCAGCATTGCCAACAGCGCCGCCTCGGTCTCGTCGACGGCGACGCCGAGGCGCTTCGCCAGCTTGCGCGGAGCGACCACGCGCCACATGAAAAAGTTGTCCGGATGGTGCATCAGAAAGACGCCGGCCTCGCGCATCCGCTCCTCGAGCTCCGGGTCATGAGCGCTGTGCGTCAACAGCAGCGCGGGGGCGGGAGGGTTCCCGGAACTCCGTAGCGGCGATGTGTCCGGGTCGCCATCCGAGAGCGCCAGCGAAGGCTCCGCACCGGAAGCCGCCTCGCCGATATGCCGCACCAGCGCGAGCATCGCGTCTGCAGCCTCGGGCGCGTAACCGTATTCCATGAGCATTGGAAATCCGTGAAACATCATCGCGCGCCCATAGGCTGCGAGTGCGCCGTTCAACTCGCGGCATACGAGGAAATATTCGCCGGGATTTCCCGCGTAACGAAGATTGCCGCGCCATCCGGCCTCGTCGCGAAGCGCGCAGGCGTCGAAGCGTCCGCTGTAGGCGCGATGAAGCGCGGCGACCTCCTGCTGGTCGCGCGCCTCGTCGAAACGCGCGAGCCGAAACTCCGCGCTCGTGCGCATCGCCGGCGTGTCGGCGAGCGCGCTGAACTGGCGCGTCACCGGGCGCCATCCGAAGCGCGCATAGAAATCCAGCCGCTCGGCGAACAGCAGCGAAACCTCGAAGCCCTCGCGCTCCATCGTGGTAACCGCAAAGCGCATCAGCGCCGAACCGAGCCCGCGGCTGCGATAGCCCTCGAGCGTGAAGACCGATCCGATACCGCCCATCGGAACCCGCGCGCCGCGCAGGTTAACGATACGCTGAAAGATTTGCGCGGTTGCGACGATACGGCCGGCATCGATTGCGACCAGGCAGAGCTCGTCGCGGAAGCCGGGATCGTGGCGATTGTAACGGGCAAAGAAATCGCGGTCGCCGTACCACAGCGCCAGCAAGTCAAGCACCGCATCGCGCTCGCCGCCGCGCGCCGGCCGCAATTCCATGGTCAGTGGATGTTGTACTGGAGCTGCATTGGTTGCCCGTCGCGCATCACGGTCAGGCTGATGGAATTCTGGCCGCGCAGGCTGTTCAGGAGTTGGATTGCCTTGGCGGGGTCGCCCACGCTTTGTCCGCCGACACCGGTCAGAATGTCGCCGTCGCGAAGCCCGATCTGCTGAAATATCGAGTCGGGCTGGATCTCGGAGAGCTTGAAGCCGTGGGATTGGCCGTCGGGGCCAAGATTCGGGATCGCGCGCATCTGGGTGAACAGCGAGGGCAGGTTGTTCAGGTTGTTGTCGAGCGTAGAGCGGTCGAGCACGTAACGGTTCGGATCGATTTGGCGCACTCCGTTGCGGCCGGAACGCTCGCGGAGATTGCGGCGAAAGATCCGGCCCGGCAGTCCGAAAGGCCCCGGCATCGCAACAGGCGCGCCGTTCTGGTCGGTCGGCATATCGATCCTGGTGCGCCGGCCCTGGTGGAGGATGATCGCGTGGTCCTTGTAAACGCCGAGCAGCTTGCCCGCATCGGGAATCTCGTCGCCCATCCGGTAGAGCGATTGCTCATGCGTGTTGTCATCCTCGACGATGATGAACGGTTGCGAAAGCGTGAGCGTCGAGGTTCCAAGCAGCCTTATGTGCAGATTGGTTGCGACTTCGGCTGGAGCTTCGGTCACCGGCTCGAGGTTGAAGATGTCGCGCCGGGCGATCGCCTCGTAAAGGCCGCGTGGGCGAATCGCAGGAGCCGAAGGCTCCGCGCCAAGCAGCGACGGCAGATGCGCGGGGGAAGTGCCGGCCACGCGGCCGAGGATGATGTCGTTGACCGAAAGCGCCAGAAAATAAGCCAGGATCGCGATCAGCGCCAGGTTGAGCGCCATCACGTAGCGCTCGGAAAAGCGCAGCGTCATCGGCTAAGCCCCCTCGGCCTCATACGCGGTGCCCTCGACCAGTCGCTGCACGTCGTAATTCCATCGTCCCTTCCAGCGTTCGATCGTGAGGCTCGCCTGGGTCCATCCGTTGCGCACCTGGTCGAGCAGGCGCAGTAAATATATGCTCTCGTTGTCACCGTGGTGGTTGAGCGCGCGCTGGCGCTCGAGTCCGACGGTCGCGATCATCAGCGCTTCAAGGGCGAGCTCGCGCATCGCGATCCGCCCGATGCGGGCCTCGAGGCCGAACTTTTGCGCCGCGTCCGCAAGCTGGAGCCGCTCCTCGAAACTCCAGCGCTTGACCAGGTCCCACGCGCCCGTCAGGCAATCGGAATCGTAAAGCAGCCCCTTGAACAGCGCGGGCAGCGCAAGCATCAGCGCCGGCGGCTGACTGTCCGCGGTGCGCACCTCGACGTACTTTTTGAGCCGCACCTCGGTGAAGATGGTGGTGAGGTGTGTCGCCCAGTCGTCGATAGTCGCGTGCTCGCCGTTCCATCCGCGTTCCATGAACTGGCGAAAAGTGAGGCCCGGAGGTTTGGTCAGGTCGTGCGGCGCGTGATGGCGATAGGTGAAATACATCGGGACGTCGAGCGCGTAGTCGACGTAGTCCTCGAAGCCAGCGTCATCGCGGAAGACGAACTTCAGAATTCCGCAGCGATCGGGGTCGGTGTCGTTCCAGATATGGCCGCGGTAGCTCTGATAGCCGTTGAGACGTCCGTCGCTGAGCGGAGAGTTGGCGAACATTGCGTATACCAGCGGCACCATTCCCATACAGAGCCGCAGTTTGCGCATCGCATCAGCCTCGTCGCCGTAGTCGAGATTAGCCTGCACGCCGGCGGTCTGCTTCATCATCCGCTGGCCGAGCCGCCCTTTGCGCGCCATGTAGGGATACATGATCCGGTAGCGCCTTTTGGGAATGAGCTCGATCTCGTCAATCCGGCTAATTGGCTGCATCCCGAGGCCCAGCACCGTCGCGCCCAGCTCGTGGCCGACCTCGATGAGCTGTTCGATATGGCGGCTGAACTCGGCATAGGCGCAATGAATCGTCTCGCATTGCTCGCCCGAGAGTTCGATCTGGCTGCCCGGCTCGATCGTGATCGCGGCTCGCTCGCCATTAAGACCGATTATGCGTCCGTCTTCCTCCTCCGGTTCGTAGCCATAGCGTTCGGCCATCCGGCGCAGCAACTGTTCCACGCCGCGGGGGCCGGAGTAGGGGAGCGCATGCCCGTCGTGCGCTGAGACTGTGACCTTCTCGTATTCGGTACCGACGCGCCATTGTTCGCGAGGCTTTGCGCCGCTCTCGAAGTAGCGGATCAGTTGCTCGCGGCTTTCAATGAGATCAGCGCTCGTTGACATACGGATGGCTCCCACTTTGAGCGGCGCTTTTAACAGCGAGCCTATCATGGCTTCGGTGAAAATCGGACGCAAGCGGGCGATGGCCCTTGTCGGCGGGCGCTGCGCTTGCCTAACTTAAGGCGCGATTGGGCGGCCTGTTGATTACGGCGGGAGCTCCGTGCGGGAAAGTGTGCGACCTATGGCTGAGGCGGTGCTCGCGATCGACCAGGGAACGACGGGGACCACGGCGATGGTGCTCGACGGGCGCGGCCGTATTCTGGGCCGCGCCTACGCCGAGATACGCCAGTTCTACCCGCGACCGGGGTGGGTCGAGCACGATCCGGAGCAGATTTATCGGTCGGTCGTCAGCCTGGGCCGCCAGGCGATCGCGGCTTCGCGCCTGAGACCCGCCGGGCTCGGCGCAGTCGGAATCACCAATCAGCGCGAGACCTTCGTGGTTTGGGAACGGCGAAGCGGCCGCCCCGTGCATCGCGCGATCGTATGGCAGTGCCGGCGGAGCGCGGCGATCTGCGCGGCACTTGCCCGGCGCGAGGCCGAAGTGCGCCGGCGCACCGGGCTGCTGATCGATCCTTACTTCTCCGGCACCAAGCTCAAGTGGCTGCTCGATAGCGACAGCAGGCTGCGCCGGCGTGCCGCGCGCGGGGAGCTGTGCTTCGGCACGATCGATTCCTGGCTGATATACCGGCTCTCGCGCGGCGCCGCGTTCGTTACCGATTTCACCAACGCGTCGCGCACGATGATGCTCAATCTGAAGGAGCGGAGATGGGACGCCGCGATGCTGCGGATGCTTGGAGTGCCAGCCGCGATGCTGCCCGAACCGGTTGGTTCGCGCGGGCCGCTGGCCGAGGCGGAGGCCGGGACGTTCGGGCCGCGCGCGATTCCGATCGGCGCGGTTATCGGCGACCAGCAATCCGCGCTCTACGGGCAGCGCGCGGTCAGCCCCGGCGCGGCCAAGGCGACCTACGGCACCGGCGCATTCCTGCTGATGCATACGGGCGAGCGCGCGGTCACCTCGCGCAACCGGCTGCTGACGACGGCGGCGCTGGGGCCGGCGGGCGAGCCTGCCTACGCGCTGGAAGGCTCGGTCTTCATCGCGGGCGCGGCGATCCAATGGCTGCGCGACGAGATGCGCCTGATCGCCACGGCGCCCGAGAGCGAAAAGCTCGCGCGGTCAAGCCGCGATCGCTCGCAGCCCTACCTGGTGCCGGCCTTCGTCGGCCTCGGCGCGCCTTACTGGGACGCCGGCGCACGCGGCGCGCTCGTTGGCATCACGCGCGGCACCAATCGCGCCGATGTCGTGCGCGCGGCGCTCGACTCGATCGCGTACCAGGTGCGCGACGCTCTGGCGGCGATGGAGAAGGACAGCGGACACCGCATACCGGAACTTCGCGTCGACGGTGGCGCCACTGCGAACGGCTACCTGATGCAATTTCAGGCCGACGTGCTCGGGCGGCCGGTGCGACGGCCAAAAATGGCCGAGACCACGACGCTTGGAGCGGCGATGCTCGCGGGGCTCGCATCGGGCCTGTGGCGATCGCCCGCGGAACTCGTGAGGTTGGGCGGGGGCGGGAGGCTGTTCCGTCCGTCCATGCGTACGGGCGAGCGGGAGCGGCTCATCCGCGGATGGCACGCGGCAGTGGCGCGCGTGCGCATCTAGAGGGATGTCCTGGAAATAGCTTTCATCCCAAGATCTGAAGGCTGTCATTCCGAGCGCAGCGAGGAATCCCGGCTTCCACGAAAAGCGAATGAAGATCAGGGATTCCTCGGTCGCTGACTCCCTCGGAATGACACCTTGACGCTTTTCCGGATAGGTGAGTTATTTGCGGGACATGACACTGATATGGAACGACCGTGTCAAATGGTATCTCCGCGATTTTCTTGGCGCGAGAGGGGGCAGCGGACGGCGTTGGGCGACGGTTGATCACTCTGATATTCGCGGGTCGAGCGCGGAGGCTCTCCG